>JANYCE010000229.1 GCA_025360445.1 Betaproteobacteria bacterium | reverse complement strand
AAAGTCGATGACGGCAATGCTTTAACCGGCGCGTTCCGCAATGCCCCTAATTACGATGGCGCCACCGCCACCTGTCTCACTGCGGCTAATGTATACAATGCTGCCGCGGATATTAAGTCCTGCGGCGGGGTTTCGATTCAGTAATCTGCCAAATACCCACCCCAAAGCCCGCTACGCAGCGGGCTTTTTCTTGTTTACGACTACCCCTGCATCACCCGCATCTCAGCCGCCGCGCAATCAGGCTCTGCACCATAAAGCACCAACACATCACCTGCCACAATCTGCGCATCCGGTTGAGGCGCCTGCGCCGCGATGCCAGGCCGGCGCACTGCTTTCACCTCAACGTTGCACTTCGCGAGATTGAGTGAGACTAAGGTCTTCCCAATCGCTGCGGCGCCCGGTGTAATCAACACGGAATGCAGCAGCCGCCGGGTGTCATGGGCTGCATCTGCAGTTTCGTCCGACTCGCCGTGGAAGAATCCGCGCAGCAGGCTGTAACGCTGCTCTCGCGTGTCGCGGATGCGCCGCAACACCCGGTTGAGCGGCATGCCCAGCGCTATGAAGGTATGCGACGCTAACATCAGGCTGCCTTCCATGATTTCAGCCAGCACGGCGGTGGCGCCGGCGTTGCGCAGGAGTTCGAGTTCAGTGTCGTCAAGCATGCGCACGACGACCGGCAATCCCGGCTTGAGTTCGCGCACCTGCGAAAGTATGCGCAACGCGAGTGCGCTGTTGGCGACCGTCACCACAAGTGCACGCGCGCGCAGCAATCCCGCGGCGATCAAAACCTCGCGGCGGGCAGCATCGCCGTAGACCACATGCTCCCCTGCGGCGGCCGCCTCTTTAACGCGCTTTGGATCGATGTCCAGCGCGATAAAACTAAATCCCTCTGAATCGAGCAGCCGCGCGAGACTCTGACCGCTGCGCCCGTATCCGCAGACCACCACGTGCTGATTGGACGCCATCGATTGCACTGCCACGTTGTGCAATTCCATGGCGCGCGCAAGCCATTCCGCGCCGCTGAAGTGGCGCACGATATGTTCGCTGCGCTCTATGATGAAGGGCGCCGCGAGCATCGACAGCACCATGGCGGCTAGCACCGTCTGCAGCATTGGTTCAGGCACCAGATTCAGGGGCGCGGCCAGCGACAACAGGACAAATCCGAATTCACCGCCTTGCGCGAGATCAAGGCCTGTGCGCAACGCCGCCCCCGTGTCGCTACCAAAAAGTCGGCTCAAGCCCGCGATAATCAAGGTCTTTAAAGCGATCAGCAACAGTAGCACCAGCGCCACCCAAAGCAGATTCGAATAGACGAGCGAGAGGTCGAGCTTCATCCCTATTGTCACGAAAAATAAGCCGAGCAACACGTCGCGGAACGGCTTGATATCGTCCTCAACCTGAAACCGGTATTCGGTTTCTGAAATCAGCATGCCCGCGATAAACGCGCCCAGCACGAGTGACAGACCAGCCATTTCGGTGACAAACGCGAGGCCGAGTGTTATGAACAACACATTGAGAACGAACAGCTCGGATGACTTTTGACTGGCGACGAGATGGAACCACGCGCGCATTGGTCGCTGACCAAAATAAAGCAGGATCGCCAGCACTACGGCAGCCTTGGCCAAGGCAATTGTCAATCCAGCCGCCATTTCACCCGGGGCGCCGGCGAGCGCCGGGATCAAGATCAACAGCGGCACGACAGCCAAGTCCTGAAATAGCAGCACACCGATGACCTGGCGGCCATGCAATGAATTTAATTCAAGTTTGTCCGAAAGCATCTTGCTGACGATTGCGGTCGATGACATTGCCAGTGCTCCGCCGAGCACCGTGCCGATGCGCCAGTCGATCCCGAACATGGCCAATGCCGCTACCACGCCGACAAGCGTCAACGCAACCTGCGCAGCGCCGAGACCGAATACAATGCGGCGCATCGTCGTTAATTTCGCCAGACTAAATTCCAGTCCGATGCTGAACATCAGAAACACGACGCCGATTTCAGCGAGATTGCGCGTGCCCGCCGAGTCCGTGATCATGCCCATCCCGTGCGGACCAATGACGATGCCGACCAGAAGATAGCCGAGCATCGCGGGCAGCTTTAGCGAGCGAAAAAGAATTACCACCAGCACCGCGGCGGCGAGCAGAATCAGCGTGACGTGAAGTGAATTTTCCATGCGGCTTGTGGCAATGATTTCCCTTGGATAATGCCCTATCGCCGACGAATTGCAACTTGCCGGGCGGCATCCACAACGCCGGCGACCGCGATGACTTTGCTATACTCCCCACGCTATGACAGCCGTCAAAAAGAAGGTCGCCTCGCCGCCAGGCGCGAACGCACTTGCCCTCGCCCGTGAAGTCCTTGAAATAGAGGCCGCTGCCATCATCGGATTAATAGCGCGACTCGATGACAATTTTCCGCGCGCGGTCGATATCATTCTTAACTCGCAAGGCCGGGTAACGATCAGCGGCATGGGCAAATCCGGCCACATCGCAAGAAAAATTGCATCGACGATGGCGAGCACCGGCACGCCGGCCTATTTTGTCCATCCGGCTGAAGCGAGCCATGGCGATTTGGGGATGGTCACCAATGACGACGTGTTCATCGCATTGTCAAATTCGGGCGAATCGAGCGAGTTGCTCGCGATCGTGCCGCTCATCAAACGTCGCGGCGCCAAGCTCATTGCGCTTACCGGGAACCCGCAATCGAGCCTCGCCCAGCAAGCCGACGCTCATTTGTATGCGGGTGCCGAGAAGGAGGCGTGCCCGCTTAATCTTGCGCCGACCGCAAGCACGACCGCGGCATTGGCGCTCGGCGATGCGCTGGCGGTGGCGGTCATGCAAGCCAAAGGCATCAGTCGCGACGAGTTTGCGCGCTCTCATCCGGGCGGCGCCCTGGGCCGCCAGCTTTTGACGCGCGTGCGTGATGTGATGGGGAACGAGCACGACGCACCGCGGGTGCCTGGCACTGCAATGCTCGCTACAGCAATACTGGAGATGTCGCGTGGCCGGATGGGTATTACGGCGGTACTAGATGATGCGCATCGCGTAACGGGGATCTTCACAGATGGCGATCTGCGGCGCGCGCTCGAGAAAGGCATTGACCTGCGCTGCACGCCAATCGAGACCGTGATGACGCGCAACCCGCGCACGATTGCGCCCGATAAGCTGGCTGCCGAAGCCGTGCAACTCATGGAGCAATACAAGGTCAACCAGTTGCTGGTCGTCGATGCGGAACACCACCTGGTCGGCGCGCTCAATACCCACGCACTTTTCAAAGCCAAGGTTATTTGAACAACCGAATTTCCGGTCTGACCGGTGGCTCCGCTCGAATTACGCTGATAGCTAACTGAACCTCTATGCAGGCAATCTACGCCAAAGCCAGGCAAATTCGAGTCGCAGTCTTCGACGTCGATGGCGTGCTGACGGACGGGACACTGTACCTGACCGACGGCGGCGAAGAAATTAAGGCGTTCAACAGCCTCGACGGTCACGGTATGAAAATGCTGCGCGAGAGCGGTGTCGAACTCGCGATCATCACCGGTCGCTCGTCGCGTAGCGTTGAGTTGCGCGCTAAAAGTCTGGGTATCGAGTTGTTGTTCCAGGCGGTGGCCGACAAAGCGCTCGCTTTTGCCGCGCTGCTGCAAGCACGCTCCCTCGAAGCTGCCGCCGTGGCCTATATGGGCGACGATGTCGTCGACCTGCCGGTGCTGATACGCTGCGGTTTAGCGCTGACCGTGCCTGATGCGCCGCTTTTTGTGAAACAACGCGCCGACTACGTCACACGTGCAAAAGGCGGTCATGGGGCCGCGCGGGAGGCATGCGAACTCATCATGCACGCGCAAGGCACGCTCGCACCCGCGCTGGAGTCGTACCTTAAATGATGCAGCGCCTGTCAGCCTGGTTCCCGGTTCTGCTGCTCGCAGCGGTCGCGGGAGTAACCTTGTGGCTCGATCGTCACGTGCAACCTCCCGACTCTATGAGTAACGGAAAGGCGCGTCACGACCCGGATTACATCGCGGAAAATTTTACCGTAACCCGAATCGGCCCTGACGGCGCCGCGCGCTACAAAATGAAAGCCCGGCGCATGCAGCACTATCCTGACGACGACACGACCGACCTTGAGGCGCCCCACGTGATAAATTTTCGCGCGGGCGGCATAACCATGACTGCAACCTCAAAGACGGCGAAATTGTCGAGCAATGGCGACAACGTTTTTCTGCAAGACGACGTTCGCCTTACGCGTTCGCCTTATGCCGAGCACAGCGAATTAATAATGCTGACGAGTTGGCTGCACGTTATACCGGACGACGGCATCGCGAAAACCGATAAGCCGGTGCGCATTCAGGATGCGAACACCGTCATTACGGCGGATGGCTTAGAATTCAATAATAAAACGCGTATCCTGCGGTTGCCTTCCAATGTTCGAGGTCGTTATGAGAAATCCAAATAGGCGCGCCGGCTGGCAGCGTCGCCGTTCACTGTTGCTTGCTTGCTGCCTTCTTGGTGCAGGCAGTGTGTACGCGGAGCGCGCCGATCGCGACAAACCCGTCAATCTTGAAGCCGACCAGGTGACCGTTGATGACAATAAGCAAACAGCGACCTTCATCGGCAAAGTGGTGCTCACGCAGGGTACCCTGGTAATTCGCGGCGACCGTATGGTGGTGCAACAGGATGCCGACGGCTTCAAATACGGGGTGGCTTATGGCAATCTCGCGAGTTTTCGCCAAAAGCGCGAAGGCCTGGACGAGTACATCGACGGCTTTGCGGAACGCATTGAATATGACAGCAAAGCTGAAAAGCTGCAGATGTTTAACCGGGCCTATTTGAAAAAAACCAATGACGACGTACGCGGGAATTACATTTCGTATGAAATCGCTACGGAATTTTTCAAGGTGGTCGGCGGCGGCAAACAGGCCGCTACAGCGGCGAATCCCGAAGGCCGTGTACGCGCAGTCATTCAGCCGAAGCCCAAAGACAAGCTGGCGCCGGCAGCGCCGGCACTGCCGCTAAAGGCCGCTCCCGGGGTCGAAACACTGCGCGAAAATCCGGCAGGCGCTGCGCGTTGATGCCGGTTGCGCAGCGTGACCGCGGCACCGGTTACGGATGCCTGCGAGGCGTTCCGGTTTACGCGCTGTCATGAGCCAACTGAAGGCGCAGCAACTCGAAAAGCGTTATAAATCGCGCGTTGTCGTCAAAGACGTCTCGCTCGAAGTCAGCAGTGGAGAGGTAATTGGATTACTTGGTCCAAACGGCGCGGGCAAGACGACCTGCTTTTACATGATGGTCGGGCTGGTGCCGCTCGATGGCGGCGAAATCTACCTCGATGACAGGCGCCTGACGCATATGCCGATCCACCGGCGCGCGCAACTCGGCTTATCATATTTGCCGCAGGAAGCCTCGATTTTTCGCCGCCTGACTGTCGCCGAAAATATCAAGGCGGTGCTTGAACTGCAAGTGAGCGATCAGGCTGTAATCACCGCCAAGCTCGAACAACTTCTCGATGATTTGCACATCGCTCATTTGCGAGACAACCCGGCGATCAGCCTGTCGGGGGGCGAGCGCCGACGCGTTGAAATTGCACGCGCACTCGCGACCGAACCGCGTTTTATTCTGCTCGACGAGCCGTTTGCCGGGGTCGATCCGATCGCTGTCATCGACATTCAGAAAATCATCCGCTTCCTGAAAGAGCGCGGGATCGGCGTGTTGATCACCGATCACAATGTGCGTGAAACACTGGGCATTTGCGACCGCGCTTATATTATCAACGACGGCAGCGTGCTCGCCTACGGAAAACCTGACGAAATCGTTTATAATGACAGCGTGAGAAAAGTCTATCTCGGAGAGCATTTCCGGTTGTAATCGAGCGCTATAGTTCGCTCGCGGCCTGCGCGCAGGCGGCTCTTTTCTCCCAAGTTCAAGCACTCACTCGCGACGCGCCGCACACTCTCCCCGGGCCATGAAGCATTCGCTACAACTCAGGCTGTCCCAGCATTTAACGCTGACGCCGCAACTGCAGCAATCGATCCGCCTGCTGCAGTTGTCAACAATGGAACTCAATCAGGAGATTGAGAAGTTCCTGCAAGACAACCCGTTGCTCGAACGCGAAGACGGTCTGCGCGAAGAACCCGCGGCGCCCGCTCCCGGCAGCAACGACTCTACGACGAGCACCGCGCCTGCAACGCCGGGCGACACCGAAGCCGACACGACCGCCAGCGACACGCACGGCAGCGCTGACACCCCCGGGTTTGAAGAAGATTACAGCCATGGCGGCACCCGCGACGACAACGACGAGGTCGAATATCCGCAGGTCGCTGCCGAAACCGAGTCATTGCGCGAACATCTGATCTCGCAGTTGTCGTTGACTCAAATTCCGGATCACGACCAACGACTGGTCACGTTGCTCATCGATTCGCTGGATGAGCAAGGCTATCTCCACCAGGATTTAGCCGAGCTCGTCGAATTGCTGCCGGCTGAACTCGACATCGAAATCGAGGATCTGCAGGTTGCCCTGAGACACCTGCAGAATCTAGACCCGCCGGGCGTGGGCGCGCGCACGCTGAGCGAATGTCTGAGGCTTCAATTGGAGACGCTGCCCGCTGCCACGCCCTATCGCGGGCAGGCGATCGAGATCGTGACGAATTATCTCGACCTGCTGGCCGCCCGCGATTTTTTGAAACTAAAAAAGGTTTTACGCTGCGAAGACGCAGTTCTGCGCGGCGTCAAAAACCTGATCACCAGTCTTAACCCGCGTCCGGGTGCTAGTTTTTCAGCGGGCGATACCCGCTACATCGTGCCCGACGTGATCGTCAAAAAATTGAAGGGCGTGTGGCTCGCCGCCCTCAATCCCGACGCGATGCCAAAACTGCGCATCAATAGACTGTACGCCGACATTTTGCAGCGCAATCGCGACGCGGGTCACCAGCAGCTCGCCGGCCAGCTCCAGGAAGCCCGCTGGTTGATCAAAAACGTGCAGCAGCGCTTCGATACCATCTTGCGCGTGTCCCAGGCGATCGTCGACCGCCAGCGCCACTTTTTCGAGCACGGCGAAGTAGCGATGCGGCCGCTGGTACTGCGCGAAATCGCGGATACGCTCGATCTGCACGAGTCGACCGTGTCGCGCGTCACCACCCAGAAATTCATGTTCACGGCGCGCGGCATCTACGAACTGAAGTATTTTTTTGGCAGCCACGTCACGACCGACACAGGCGGCTCGGCATCGAGCACGGCGATTCGAGCGTTAATCAAGCAGCTCGTCAGCGCGGAGAACGGTAAAAAGCCGTTGTCCGACAGCCAGATTTCTGAAATCCTCGGCCAGCAAGGTATCGTCGTCGCGCGGCGCACCGTCGCCAAATATCGGGAATCTATACAGATATTGCCGGTCAATCTTCGTAAGGCCCTGTGATACCCCGCAAGTCGCACCGGAAACACCGCAACTTAACCGAGGAGTGATTAAATGAATCTTCATCTAAGCGGTCATCATGTCGAAGTTACCCCCGCAATACGCGACTATGTCACCAGCAAATTCACACGGATCACGCGCCATTTCGATCACGTCATCGACGTCAACGTGATCGTTTCGGTGGAAAAGCTTACCCAAAAAATAGAAGCCAATGTCCACCTCAGCGGCAAAAACATTTTCGTCGAATGCGCCGATGCCGACATGTATGCGGCGATCGACGAGCTAGTCGACAAACTCGACCGCCAAATTCTCAAACATAAGGAGCGCACTATTGAGCATCGGGGCGGGCGCGATCCGGGGCACGAGCATGGTGAGGTCAGCGAAGATTGACGCGCCGCTGCGTGCGTGCCATCGTCCCACCCCTGCTGCCTCATTGCGTGCTGCCAACTTAACGACTATGAACCTCATCGCCAAATTGCTGCCGGGCCAGAATGTGGTGGCCGATCTTGATGTCGGGAGCAAAAAACGCGTGTTTGAGCACGCCGGTTTGTTATTCGAAAACAACCAGAATGTTGCGCGCAATCAGGTGTTCGACAGTCTCTTCGCGCGTGAAAAATTGGGTTCGACCGGCTTGGGCAAGGGCATTGCGATTCCGCACGGGCGTATCAAGGGATTGAAAGAGGCCGTCGGTGCGCTGATTCGCATGCGCGAACCGATTCCTTTCGATGCGCCTGACGGCCTGCCGGTCAATCTTATCTTCGTATTGCTGGTGCCCGAGCGGGCGACCGATCTGCATTTGCAAATCCTAAGCGAGCTCGCCCAAATGTTTAGCGATCACGAGTTTCGCGAGCAGTTGCTCAAGTCGGCGTCGGCCGAAGCCATGCACCAGTCGATTGCCGAATGGCAACCACATGCCGCAAATCAGCGTAGCGCAGCTGTTTGACGACAATCGCGGCAAGCTGCGTCTCGCGTGGGTCGCGGGGCGCGATGGCGGCATCAAGACGCTCGACAGCGCCAACCAAAAAGGTTCACGCGGCGGCCTGATCGGGCACCTTAACTTTATCCATCCAAACTGGATACAGCTACTCGCGCGGCCGGAGATTGATTATCTTAACGGGCTCGATGCAATCACGCGGCAGCAGACGCTGCACCAGCTCGCGACTTCTAACCTGGCCTGCATCATCGTTGCCGGCGGCGAGCAGCCGCCGGAGCATCTGTGCACGCTGGCCGATACCCTGCACGTTGGGCTGCTTTCCTCGCCGCTCGAAAGCGTCGAGCTTATGTGGCTGCTTCGGCCCTACCTCGCGCGCGCGCTTGCCGAATCGACCACGATGCACGGTGTGTTTCTTGACGTGCTCGGCATGGGCGTCATGATCACGGGCGACAGCGGCGTAGGTAAAAGCGAACTCGCCCTCGAGTTGATCAGTCGTGGCAGCGGCCTGATCGCTGACGACGTGATCGAACTGTATCGAATCGCGCCTGAAACGCTTGAAGGTCGGTGCCCGTTGCTGCTGTGCGATTTCCTGGAAGTGCGGGGATTGGGTGTGCTCAACATCCGCACCATATTCGGGGAGGCCGCGCTGCGGCCGCGCAAGAACATGAAATTGATTGTGCAACTCGAAAAGCCCGCCGGTGGTGAAACGCAATATGTCGATCGCCTGCCGCTGAAACCGGGCATGCTCGAAATTCTCGGCGTGAGCATCAGCAAAGTCACCATACCGGTGGCTGCCGGCCGCAACCTTGCGGTGTTGGTCGAAGCTGCGGTGCGCAACCACGTGTTGCAACTGCGCGGCATCGACAGCACGCGCGAATTTATCGAGCGTCAGGCGCTGCAAATGAAAAACGATATTCAGTAAGCGGCAGGCGCCGACCAGACCCTGCATGCAGCTTGTCATCATCACCGGACTTTCAGGGTCCGGCAAAAGCGTTGCGCTAAAGGTGCTTGAGGACGCCGCCTTCTACACCACTGATAACCTGCCCGCTAAACTCCTGCCCGACATGGTGGAATTTCTGCGCGAGGCCGGTTATGCGCGAGTCGCCGTGAGCATCGACGCACGCAGTGGCGATACCCTGAGCGGCCTGCCGCAACACGTGCGCGATTTGAAGGCGCGCGGCATCGACGTGCGGGTGCTTTTTCTCGAAGCTAAAACCAACACGCTGTTAAAGCGCTTCTCCGAAACACGGCGGCGCCATCCGTTGAGCGCCGGCGAACTCACGGTCGGCGAATGCATTGCGCGCGAGCGCGAATTGCTCGCGGATATCGGCGCCGAGTCGCATCATATCGACACCAGCGAATTAAATCCGAGCGCACTGCGCGCGTGGATAAAAGAGTTTGTCGAGTTCGATCACTCGGGACTGACTCTGCTGTTCCAGTCGTTCGGTTACAAGCACGGCATTCCGCTGGACGCCGACCTCGTGTTCGACGTGCGCTGCCTGCCCAATCCATTTTACGATCCGGCTTTGCGTCCGTTGACCGGCAAACACCGTGCGGTCGTTGTTTTTTTGGAAGCCGATGCCAATGTCGGACGCATGTACGCGGACATCCGCGATTTTATCCAGAACTGGCTGCCGTGTTTCGTTGCCGACAACCGCAGTTATGTAACTGTCGCGATCGGCTGCACCGGCGGCGAACACCGGTCGGTTTATTTCGTCGAGAAGCTGGCGGAAAATTTTCGGGCGGCATGGCGCGTGCTGGTTCGGCACCGCGAACTTTCGATATGAGCAAACAAATACCTACATCGACCCACGAAGGCAACGCGCGAATCTATATATTCCCGCTCAATACGGTGCTTTTTCCGGGCGGCGCCTTGCCGCTCAAGATTTTCGAGCAGCGCTATATCGACATGACCAAACGATGTATCAGCGAGGAGCGCCCGTTCGGTGTGTGCCTCATCAAAGAAGGCCGCGAGACCGGCACGCCCGCGGTGCCTCAAGACGTTGGATGTCTCGCGCGCATTGTGCAGTGGGATATGCCGCATTTGGGCGTGTTCCATCTGCAAGTCGAAGGAGTGCGGCGATTTCGCATTGTCGCCACGGAAGTGGAGAAGAACGGTTTGATCTCAGCGACCACTGAGTGCCTGGCGCAGGAATCCGAAGTAGCGCCCGACGAAACGCTGTGTAGCAACGTGCTGAAAGCCATTATCGAGAAAGTCGGCGCCGAACATTTTCCTTCGCCACATCGTTTCGATGACGCCGCGTGGATAGGCTATCGATTAAGTGAAGTGCTGCCGATCAGCCTGGAAGCAAAACAGCAGCTTTTGCGCATGACAGACCCCCAGGCGCGGCTGTCGGAGTTAGGCACAATTCTGTCAGCGCAGGGCATGCGTTCAGACAGGCATTAGTCGCTTCATGGTTTAACGTCTTTGCCTTGGCTCGTTTCTCCGCTGTCGCCGAAGTAGCCCGGAAATTCGCCGGCATAACACGGCGGCGACGCATAGGCGCCCGCGGGTTGCGAGCGCGAGCGCGAGCGCGGCAGACCACGCTGCTGGCAGAGTTGCTGCGCACGTTCGCCGCACTCCTCTGCGTTGATGCGCATCAGTTGCGCATTCTTTGCAGCGTAAATTCCTGCTTCGGTCACGACGAAGTCCATTGGCACGTCATGCGGTTGCGGCCGTATAGTCGGCAGCCCCGCGAATTCGAATGAGACGCCGATTGCTAAAGGTCGAGGCGAGGCAGCATCTAGTGTGCGGTCGAAATAACCGCCGCCATAGCCCAGGCGGTAACCCTGCGCGTCAAAGCCGATCATCGGCACAATGGCCGCGTCCGGCATAACCAATGCAGTGCCATCGGGAATCGGTATGTCATAGACGCCCTTCGTCATAGGCGCGCCCGGCCACCAGGCGCGAAATTGCAGCGGCTCAGCCTTCGCGACCACCACCGGCAGCGCCGCGGCCGCGCCTAGTTGACGAAAATTCCGGACCACAAAACGCGCGTCGAATTCGCTCTTATATGGCCAGCAAAAGCCGATAGTCATGTTCGAAAGCAACGTGAAGCCGGCTTCGATATGGGCGCTGATCGCGGCATTCATCTGGCGGTGGCGGATGTCTTCCAACGCCTCGCGCTGCGCGATCAGTTCAGCGCGCTTTTGTTTGCGCCACGCTCTGATTTCGGGCCAGTTTTGGTCCATAGATTTGCCGCCTCAATTTGCGCTGACTGCATCGTCGATAACCAGTAGAACGCTTGCACCGTGATCGAGTTACAAGGATACACCGGGAAAACGCCTTGTCCCGCTCGCTACTTTGCCACTCAGCGGAGAACGCGCCGCAACAATTACTTTAAATTAAAGTTAATTCGCCTGGATCGCGAGCAAAATTCGTTTCACCGGCGCTGGAATTGCCGCCCCAAGCGCATCTTCGAGAGTTAACCAGGTCACGCCGGGCGCGGCGGCATGCGGCGCGACGGCGCTAATAAGCAAGCGCTGCGGTGCGATATCGAGTTTAAAGTGCGTGAAGCCATGGTTGAGCACCGGCATTGCCTGCTGCGTCGCGACGCTTGCGCCGAACCGCTGTTTGCACAGAGCGACGATGTCGACGTCCGCGGCTGCTTCCGGCAGGCTCCACATCCCGCCCCAAATGCCGGTGGGCGCGCGTTTCTCGAGCAGCACGTGTTTCGCATGTAACAGCACGAGCATTTGAGTGTGCCGTTGCGGCAATGTTTTGCGCGGACGTGCCGCCGGGAAAAGTTTGATTGTATTGGTCGCGAGCGCGATGCAGGCTGACGCGACGGGGCAGAGTTCGCAGCGCGGTCGCGTGCGTGTGCAGAGGGTCGCGCCCAAATCCATCAGGCCCTGCGTATACGACTCAATATTACGCGATGGCAACTGGCGCTCGGTCTCGCGCCAAAGTGTCATCATCACTTTGGCGTCACCGGGATATCCGGCAATGCCGAAACGGCGCGCGAACAGCCGCTTTACATTGCCGTCAAGAATGGCGTGGCGCTCGCCGAATGCAAATACCGCGATGGCCGCAGCCGTCGAGCGCCCGATTCCCGGCAACGCAAGCAATGCCGCAAATTCACGCGGGATCTGTCCGCCGTGTTCAGCGATCACCTGCTGCGCCGCACGGTGCAAATTTCGCGCACGCGAGTAATAGCCGAGCCCGCTCCATAGCGCGAGCACGTCATCCTGCGGCGCTGCAGCGAGCGATCGAATCTCGGGAAAGCGCGCAAGAAATCGTTGGAAATACGGGATGACGGTCGAGACCTGGGTTTGCTGGAGCATGATCTCCGACAGCCAGATGCGATAAGCATCGCGAGATTTCTGCCACGGCAAATCATGCCGGCCATGCAGTTGTTGCCATTGCACGACCCGGCTCGCAAAGGTCGCGCCCGTTGAGGCTTCTGCGCGCGGACGTGCGTTATTTTTAACCTTAACGCCCAAACAGCCCCTTCAGCTTGTCCTGCACCTGATCCTGCACCTTCGCCTTAATTTCTTCCTTCTTGCTTTCGACGACCGCTTGCGCGGCACTCGCCGCGATACCGCTGAAGTCGATTTTGTATTGAGGCGCAGAAAATGGTCCGGTCAGCTTCACCGGCACGGTCAACCCTTTCAAATCCATCAGTTCCCTGCCGCCTTGCCCTGCTGCCGTCGCCACTACCGTCGCCTTGACCAGATAGTTTATATTTTCGTTGCCGAGGTCGATATCGCCATCGCCGCCGAGCCGGAGCAACGGTGATTTTCCAGCGAGATCGTTATTGTGCGCAACGCCGTTCTTGATATTGAAACTGGCGCTTAATTCCGAGAAGTCGGTTTTTTCGGTCTGGCTGGCGGTCTGCGACTTCTCGCCCTTCAATTGACCCAGTTTCGACTTTGCATCGCGGATTGACGCGGCGATGTTGATACCCTTGATTGCACCATCGGCTAGCTTGATCGCGGCATTCCCGCTAAGCGCTTTTTTGATTGCCGTAACAGTGTTTCCCTGTCCACTGACATCGAGCGAAAAATTGCCTTTGCCTTCGAGAGAATCAAAGTTCGCCGCATCTTTTAGCAATGAACCGACATTTATGCCGGTAAGCGTTTGTTTGACGGCGACGACCGGCGTCGCCGCGGACTGCACCGACAGCGCTCCGGCAAGCGTGCCTTGATAAAGGTTGGCGGCAATCGGACTGACGTCGACCCGGCCGTTCGCCGCTTTTACTTCAACGCGCACGTTCGCTGCTTTGACATTCGCCAACTTGAGCGCGCCGATTTTGATCGTGCCGTTAGCGTTGAGGCCTTTGAGCGCGGCGAGGTCGATCGGCTGCTCGGGTTGTTTCTGCTTGGCGTCCGATTTGGGCAGATAACGATCCGCATCGAGCTGGTCGATATTAATATCGAATGTGTAAAACGGCGGCGTAAATCTGGTCAACCCTGCTTTGCCGTTGATATTGCTGTCATCAAATTTGGTAGCGAAAATAAAACTCGCATTCTGCCTCGACAAATCGACCAGCGCGGAGCCGGTGACCGTGGCGTCAATCGGATTCTTTGGCATTCTGGGGTTATTGACGTTGACCGTCGCCGTCAGCTTGGCGAGCTCGATTTTTTCCGCTTCAACGCTGCCCGTCAGCGGGCTAGTAACTTTCGCCTTCATCGTCGCACCGTCGCTTTGCGTTTCAACACTTAACGTCATGCTCGCAGCGCTGAACGCCTTGGCGGTGCCGTCGATCCCCGGTATTTCGAGCTTGACCAGCGTCTTGCCTTTCGCGTCGGACATGGTTGCATCGAGCACGACTTTCTCGCCATTCACTTTGTCTTTGGTCACATTAAGCCTGGGCGCGTCGAACTTTACGTTGAGATCACCGCCGCCTTCTGGTTTGCCGGTCGCTGCCACCGCGAGCTTCGATACCACGAGTTCCTTGGTTGCCGGCCTGGCGTCGATGTCGCCCTTGATGGTCGCTGCCAGATTATTGATGCCGGCCGCCATACCCTTTGCGGTGAAATCCATTCCGTCGAGCACGTAATGCTGCTGGTCCAAATTGAACATAAGCGAGGTCTTGAGCGCGGCGTCGACGTTAAGTTTCGGTTTATCGCTTTGCGCGTTGAATGCGAGATCGATTTTGCCCGGCACGCCGCTCGCGATCCGGCCCGTCTTGAGGTTGACCTTTGACAATGCGTACTTGGTGCCGGCCGCTTGGTCGACATAAGTAACCGCTGCGTTGTCCAAAGTCACGTGATCGATATCGATCTTGACGGGCGAAGCTTCGGTTTTTGCGGTGGCCGCCGGCTTGTCACTGCCCGTCAGGTCGTCGACGTTCAGTTTTCCGTCTTTGCTGCGGACCAGATTCGCGCGCAGATTTTTTATCTCAATGGCGTCGACGATGATCTCTTTCGATAGCAGCGGCATAACCCTCAGCGAAACGCGCATCTCATCGACGCTCGCGAATTCCTGTTCACGGCTGTATTCCGACAGCGATGCCTTGCCGACCCTGGCGCCTATGCTTGGAAACAGCGCCAGCTTAATGTCGCCATCGAGCCGCAAGGTGCGCTTGGTTTTATCCTTGACCGCCTGCACGATTTGCGCTTTGTACTGGTTTGGATCGAACGTCGCTGCGACGTACGCACCAATGGCCACAATGACGATGATCACCCCGGCGAGCGGCAACACGACAAATTTAACAATCTTATTCATGGCGCAGACCCCTTCTGGTTGATGACGTGCACAACTCGAATGGAGCGGGTGAAGGGAATCGAACCCTCGTATGCAGCTTGGGAAGCTGCCGTTCTGCCATTGAACTACACCCGCATTGCCGCAGCATTTTACGCTAGCTACGAAAACCCACTCAACGAACCCTGCGCAGCGCAATTAAAACATCTATACGTCTAATGCGCGCTGACTGTTTACTGAGCGGAGGCGATTCGCGCCGATGAAGGTTTACAGGTTTTCGGGACAAGGGGAATCGTCACAAAACACTAATTGCCCGCTTGTACGGCCGGCGATATAGTGGTAAGCATGCAAAGGAAATTTAAATTTCCTGCTTAAATTAAACACGGCATGTTTGCGCGGTATCGAACGAACGCTCGCGAGGTCCGGAGCAGTACCGCCAACGGTGATATTGAGTGCGTACCGCGGGACGATCCAGACAGCCTTCATAAACACATCCTGCGCTCAGCCAAAAATTTATCCACGGATCCTGGCGCGCGATGGTGAAGATCTCCTGTTTTAGCCGGCACGCTAATTTTGTAGCGGCGCGATCAAGTAACATATACCGTTATTGTTGCGAGCTAATAGGCCTCGAATAGGGACACGTCTTTGAGAAAGCTGAATCTCGGCTGCGGCGACAAAATTCTTGCCGGCTACATTAACGTCGATGTCGCTGCCAGCCGGCGCGGCCATAAGCCTGATGTGCTGTGCGACTTGCATCGGCTTACGCCGTTCGACGATGACACGATCGACGAAATACTCTCTGTCCATGTTGTTGAACATTTCTGGCGCTGGGAGGTGGTCGACATTCTCAAAGAATGGCTGCGCGTGTTAAAGCCTGGCGGCATGATGATTGTCGAGTGCCCTAACCTGATTTCAGCCTGTCAGGAGCTGCTGCGCAATCCCGAGGTCGCCACCGGGCCGGGCCAGGAAGGGCAGCGTTCGATGTGGGTTTTCTATGGCGACCCCGCATGGAAGGACCCGTTAATGAACCATCGCTGGGGCTATTCGCCGGCGAGCCTCGGGGAGGTCATGCATGAAGCGGGACTTGTAAATCTGCGGCAGGAACCTGCCCAGTTCAAGCTGCGGGAGCCGCGGGATATGCGGATCGTCGGCGAGAAAAACTTAAGCGCCTAAAGCACCCGATGATTCCTGAAGGACAACAGTATCTCGAGTGGTTCTACGGCACCCACGTCTGGAAGTATCTGACCTATCGCGGCGTACGCACGCTGAAGCTCCCGCTCGATATGTGGAACTATCAGGAAATCATTTTTCAAAACAACTTGCACTGGGTGCTCGAAACGGGAACCCGCCACGGCGGCTCGGCGCTGTTTTTCGCAGACCTGCTCGCGGCAGGCGATCGCGAGGGCAGCGTTGTCACGATCGACGTAACGCATGATGCGCTGGACCCGATCGCCGCCGCCCATTCCCATATGCGGCTTCTGCTTGGCGACAGCGCAGCGCGCGAAATGGTCAACCAGGTGGGCACGATCATTCCATCGACGCGGCAGTGCGGTCTGTTACTAATACTCGATTCTGACCACCGCGCGTCGCATGTCTTCGAGGAACTTACGGTATGGGTGCCGTGGCTCAGATCGGGCGACTACCTTGTCGTCGAAGACACTATTGTCAACGGACACCCGGTGAGGCCTGATTTCGGCCCGGGGCCGATGGAGGCAATCATCGAATACCTGGCCGCGAATCCTGGGCGCTTGCAGGCTGATACTGCACGCGAAAACAAATTCGGCTGCACTTTTGCGAAACACGGTTATTTCAAAGTCGTCTGACGACGAAGTCAGCTGTCGCGGTTTTTTGTTTCCGTTCTGTTTCGTTGTAGCCGTTAGGCAACCAAGTCGTTCGGAGTGCTACACTTATTTGGAATTATGAAAGATACTTTTTGCGTGAGACTGGATGCCGGTCACGCTGTCAGGGTCTAGCGTTTCATCATAGGAGGAACTATGCAAGTTTCCATCAGGCTAAAGCAGTTGCACCCCGGGTTCCGGCATGGGGCAGGCGTCCTTGCCGCTTCGCTGTTTCTTAGCAGCGTATGGGCTCAAACACCGCCGCCTGCGGCGCCCGCCACCCCGGCCGCGCCGCCGTCGTGGCAGCAGGGCCGCTCAACTGAGCAAGCAACTTCAACGCTGCATCCGTTTGCACCGCTGTTCACCGGACGCGCTTCAAGCGAGTTGCCGTTCGACAAGTTAAAGCTGCCGCCCGGTTTTAAAATAGAGGTGTGGGCGGAGGGCATCCCGGAGGCACGCTCACTCGCACTTGGCGACAAAGGCACGGTGTTCGCGGGCAATCGCAATCTTTCCGACGTGTATGCAATCGTCGACCGCGGCGGCAAGCGCGAAGTAAAAAAATTGCTGGCCGGCCTTAAAGCGCCCAACGGCGTCGCGTTCAGCAAAGGCACCCTGTTCGTCGCGGAGCGCCACCGCATCACGCGTTACGACGGGATCGAAGACCGCCTCGACAATCCGCCGGAGGCCAAAGTCGTTATCGATAATCTCGATCCGACCTCGCAGGCCGGCCACTTTTGGAAATTTTTAGCACTCGGCCCCGATGGCAAACTGTATTTCAACATCGGCGCGCCCGGCAACATCGTGATGCCTAATTACATGCAGGCGGCGATTCATCGCGTCGATCCAAAGACGGGCATTCTCGAGACCGTTGCCTATGGCGTGCGTAATTCAGTTGGCTTCGACTGGAACCCCAAGACTAAGGAACTGTGGTTCACCAATCACGCGCGCGACTGGATCAGCGACGATCTGCCGCACGATACTCTGCACCGCGTCTCGCGCAAGAACATGAACTACGGCTATCCGTTCTGCCATCAGGGCGACCTGCTGGATCCCGAATTCGGCAAGGGCCGCACCTGCGCTGAGTTTGACCCGCCGGCGTTGAAACTCGGTCCGCACATCGCGCCGCTTGGCATGCGTTTTTACTCTGGCAAGATGTTTCCGGCCGAATATCAGGGCAACATTTTTGTCGCGATGCACGGCTCATGGAACCGCAGCACCAAACAGGGCTATAACGTGATGCGCGTGGTGATCGATAGTCAGGGCAAAGCCACGTTGAAACCGTTCCTCGACGGCTTCCTGACCGACGAGAAAGGCGATC
This sequence comes from Betaproteobacteria bacterium, assembly GCA_025360445.1. Lineage (GTDB taxonomy): Bacteria > Pseudomonadota > Gammaproteobacteria > Burkholderiales > SG8-41 > PALSA-1004. The sequence goes on along the minus strand of JANYCE010000229.1, from coordinate 9,805 downwards.
CGCCAATGTGGGGCCGCCCAGTCGATGTCCTGGTCATGCGAGACGGCGCGATGCTGGTGTCCGACGATTACAACGGCATCATCTACCGGATCAGTTACAAGAAGTGAACCTGAGTAAACGCATTGCTGCTTTCGCGACGGCGGGTTTACTCGCCGGCGCGACGGCGTGCCCGGCGCTCGCCGCCGATGCGGCCGCCGGTATGCAAAAAGCCCAAGTCTGCGTTGTCTGTCACGGTCCCGAAGGTGTGTCCGGCAATCCGGCCGTTCCGTCGATCGCCGCACAACCGGCTCAATTCATTGCAACTCAACTTCTGATGTATCGCGAAGGCAGGCGCAAGGACGCGCAGATGTCGCCGTTCGCAGCCAATCTCACGAATACCGACCTTAATAATCTTGCAGCCTATTTCACCGCACAAAAATTGACGCCACCAGCTGCGGCTGTAGATGCCGCTGCTGCAGAAGGCGGCGCCCGCCTCTCCCAACAACACAATTGCGTGCAGTGTCACGGTCCGGCGCTGCTCGGCCAACAACATATCCCGCGACTCGCCGGCCAGCAGCGTGAGTACCTTAAAACGCAGTTGCGCGGGTTCAAGGCAGCGACCCGTTTTGACATGGATGGTCAAATGACCTCGGCCGCTCAGCCCCTGTCGGACGCGGATATCGATATACTCGCCAATTACTTTGCTGGTATGCGCTGAGTCGTTTAGTGGCGTGTTAATCACATGAAACTAACCGCGTCGTTATACGTCTTGTCCGGATACGCGCTCGCGGCACTGGCGCCTGACTCGTTCGCTCAAGAATCCAAACCGGCTGCAGCGCCAGTCCTGTTGCCCGAAGTCGTGACGAGCGCCACGCGCAGCGCGCGCGATAGTTTTGATTTGCCGGTAGCGATCGACAGCGTCGACAAAAGTGTCATCCGCGAAGACCGATTGCAAGTCAATATTTCTGAATCGCTCAATCGCGTGCCGGGTATTTCCATACTCAACCGGCAAAACTATGCGCAGGACCTGCAGATTTCATCGCGCGGTTTCGGCGCGCGCTCGGCTTTCGGCGTGCGCGGTATCCGGCTGATTGCCGATGGCATCCCCGCCACCCTGCCGGACGGCTCCGCCCAGGCGTCGAGCTTCGATTTGAATTCGGCCGAGCGCATCGAAGTCATGCGCGGCCCATTCTCGAGTCTTTATGGCAATGCGTCGGGCGGCGTAATCCAACTGTTCACCGCCGATGGCCCGCCCGAGCCGACGCTCAGCGGTTCGGCTTTCGGCGGCAGTTATGGCACCTACAAGGGCGGCCTGCAGTTGGGCGGGCAGGATGGCCGCTTCAATTATTTGTTTAGCACGTCGCGTTTTCACAGTGACGGTTATCGCGACCACAGTACGGTGACGCGCGATCTGTCGAATGCCAAATTCAAAATGCCGGCGCCCGGCGGCCAGTTCACGATGGTCGTGAACGCAATCGATCAACCTGAAACCCAGGATCCGCTCGGCTTGACGCGCGCTCAGGTCATCGCGAACCCGCGTCAATCCGATGCGGCCGCGACGCTGTTCAATACGCGCAAAAGCGTGCGGCAAAGCCAGGTCGGGCTTGTCTACGACATAAATCTGGGTAGTGCCGACAAGATTCAGGCCCGCACCTACCTCGGCGACCGGCAGGTCACACAATTTCTGGCGATTCCGCTCGCGGCCCAACTCGCCGCCTCGTCGTCAGGGGCGGTCGTCGATCAGGATTTTGGCTACGAAGGTTTGGGCTTGCGCTGGACGCACACTTTGAGCGAAGGCGATCGGCCGCTTAATTTCAGCGCCGGCGTCGACTACGACCGCCTGGCCCAGCATCGCAAGGGTTATCTCAACCTTAACGGCATTCAGGGCGTGCTGAAACGCGACGAAAAAAACACGGTCACTAACAGCGCCTTATACGGGCAGTTTGAGTGGAAGTTTGCGCCGCGCTGGAGTACGACAGCCGGCCTGCGTTACAGCAATGTGCGCTTTAATTCCAACGACTATTTTGTCAGCAACGGCAACGATAGCGGCGCCGTCAGTTATGCGAAGACAACACCGGTTGCCGGGGTGCTGTTTAACCTGGCGCCGTCGTGGAATGTATATGCCAATATCGGTCGCGGCTTTGAGACGCCAACGCTGATCGAACTGGCTTATCGCAATGCCGGCGCGGGTCTCAACCTGGCGCTGCAACCGTCCACCAGTCTGAGCAGGGAAATCGGCGTCAAAGGCAAGATCGGTCAAACCGCGCGCGTCAATCTCACGGTGTTTCAGGTTAATACTGATAGCGAAATCGTCGTCGATACGTCGAGCGGCGGTCGCACAACGTACAAAAATGCGCCCAAGACCGACCGCAAAGGCGTCGAACTTGCGGTGGAAAGTTATCTTGGCGCCGGCTTTGAAGCGTTGCTCGCCTATACGTGGCTCAACGCTGAATTCTCGCAGCCGTTCACCTCCGGCACGCCAGCCGTCAGTGTGGCCTCCGGTAACCGGTTGCCGGGAGTGCCGCTTTATACAATCTACGGCGAAGTGGTGTGGCGGCACACAGCGAGCGGTTTTCACGCTGCGGCCGAAGTGCGTTCGTCCGGCAAAGTTTATGTGAACGATCAGAACAGCGCGTTTGCCGATCCTTATACGATCGGCAATTTGCGCGCCGGCTTCGAGCAACGCAGCGGCAAATGGCGCGTGACCGAATTCGCGCGCATCGATAACATCACCAACCGCCAATACGTGGGCTCGGTGATCGTTGCCGACAGCAACCTGCGATTCTACGAGCCGTCGCCAACGCGCAATTACCTCGTCGGCGTCAACGCTCAATGGCGGTTTTGATTTTTTTTCGCGCTGGCGCCGTTGCCCATCAATCATCGCGCTGCAAAAAGCTTTAGTTCGTATTTTTTTGAAGCCGTGATCGCACTTACCGTCAATGGCGAACCCCATGAGTTCGCGCGCGCGCTCAGTTGCCGCGAACTGCTCGAGCATCTGAATCTTGCGGGCAAACGCATCGCGCTCGAGCGCAACGGCGAGATCGTTCCGCGTGGCCGCCATGCAGACGAAATGCTCGCTGATGGTGACACGCTGGAAATTGTCGTCGCCGTCGGCGGCGGCTGATTGACCGGAGTCAAATGCTGCGAACCTGTTAACGATGCATACTTTGGCTGTATCCTGAAGCCCTTACCCCCTTCTCTCGCTTGCGGGGGAAGGTAGGATGGGGGCAACTAAATTACTCTTCTATGAAACCTCACGAAAATCTCGACACCCTTTTGATCGCCGGCGTGGCGTACCACTCTCGCTTGTTAGTCGGCACCGGCAAATACAAAGACTTCGCGGAAACACGCGCTGCAATCGATGCCAGCGGCGCGCAAATCGTTACCGTTGCCATCCGCCGCACAAATATCGGTCAGGATCCGACGCAGCCAAGTCTTCTCGATGTGCTACCGCCCGCGCAGTTCACCATTCTGCCGAATACCGCGGGCTGCTATACCGCCGACGAGGCCGTGCGTACCCTGCGCCTCGCGCGCGAACTGCTCGACGGCCACTCGCTGGTCAAACTCGAAGTGCTCGGCGATCAAACGACATTGTTTCCGAATATGACGGAGACTTTGAGCGCTGCCGCGACGCTGGTCAAAGACGGCTTCAAAGTCATGGTTTATTGCAGCGACGATCCCATTGCAGCGCGCCAACTCGAGGAGATAGGCTGCTGCGCGGTGATGCCGCTCGCCTCGTTGATTGGTTCGGGCATGGGCATACTCAACCCGTGGAATTTGCAGATCATCATCGACAATGCGAAAATTCCTGTGATCGTCGATGCCGGAGTCGGCACAGCATCTGACGCCGCCATAGCAATGGAACTCGGCTGCCAGGCCGTGTTGATGAACACCGCAATTGCTACCGCGAAAAATCCGGTGATGATGGCCTCAGCGATGAAAAAAGCAGTCGAAGCCGGGCGCGAAGCATTCCTGGCGGGCCGCATGCCGAAGAAGCCGTACACCGCATCGGCGAGTTCGCCGTCCGCCGGTACGCTTCCGCCGACCGCACCCAGCACAGTCGCAAGACCGGTTAAATAAGAGAAGCGCATGGATCTAGAGCCGAGGCTCTAACCCTGCATAGGAGGTTGCCCTGAGGCGGATCGCCTCTCGCTCAGCGTCAGTCTGGCGCGCGCTTCGCCCCACCGTTACACTCCGATGGCCATGAACTCCATTCACCGACCGATCCGCAGTTTTGTATTGCGCCAGGGACGCGTATCCAACGCCCAGCAGCGTGCCCATGAAACGCTGCTGCCGCGATTCGGCATCCCATTCGCGCCGCAATTCATCGATCTCGATGCGATATTCGGCCGCCGTGCGCCAAAAATTCTGGAGATCGGCTTTGGCATGGGTGAAACGACCGCGGAGATCGCCGCGCTGCATCCAGAGAATGATTACCTCGGCATTGAAGTCCACACGCCTGGCGTCGGCAGCCTTTTAAAAGCAATCGGCGAGCAGGGTCTTTCCAATGTACGCCTGGTGCAACACGACGCGGTCGAAGTACTGTGCGACATGATTCCGCTCGACACGTTCGATGCCGTGCATGTGTTTTTTCCTGACCCGTGGCCTAAAAAGCGTCATCACAAGCGTCGTCTGTTGCAACCGCCGCTTGTTGCGCTGCTGGCTGCGCGCATGAAGTCCGGCGCATATTTGCATGTCGCAACTGATTGGCAGGAATATGCAGAGTACGTGCTCGCCGTGTTGAAGAACAACCCGCTGCTCCAAAATACCGCTATGGACTATGCGCCGCGGCCCGCTTACCGGCCGCAGACCAAGTTCGAAACGCGCGGGCTCAAGCTCGGCCACGCAGTGTGGGACCTTATTTTCAAGCGAACCTGATTTCTTAACTTAAGAACGGACCACGCGATGAATAACGAAAAAATAACAGTACGGGTGACGGAAAGCGGTCAGACCATGGACGTCGTGGTTTACGACAAACGCGCGTCCGGGATACAAGTGGTGCTGGGTGAGGGTGTCCATAGCGTCAAATGCGATTTGACGCCGACGCGCACCGGGCTCGCGTATGTCGGTGCGGTGATGGGGCGTGAAATTGTTTATGAGCGCAGCCGGGTGCAGGTGCAGGCCGACATCGACCGGCTCAACCCCAACTTAAGAGAATACAAACGAAGCTGAACCGGCGTGCAACTTTAAAATTGCGCGCCGCTTAGTTACGGCTCTACGCGCAGATTCGCTTCCTTGACAAGTTTGCCCCAGCGCGCCGCTTCGCTCGCCATGAACTGACCGAACTGCTCAGGCGTACTTGAAACTGTTTCGACGCCGAGTTCGCCAAGCTTGCTCTTAACATCCTGGGCCGCGAGCGCTTTGACGAGGTCCGCATTGACCTTGTCGATGATGGTCCGCGGCACACCCGCCGGAAACAAAATGCCCCACCAGTTGACCGCCGCGAAGCCTTGGATGCCTTCTTCAGCGAGCGTCGGCAATTCGGGCGTAAACGGCCAGCGCTTTTCGCTCGTGACTGCAAGCGCGCGAAGTTTGCCGGTTCTCATCGCCTGCATCGCCGGCAATGCGTCCGAAAACATCGTCGTGATCTGTCCTCCCATAATATCGGTAATGGCCAGCGCATTGCCCTTGTATGGAACAGTGATCATGTTCACTTCCGCCAACCGCTTGAACATCTCGCCGGCGAAATGCGACATGCTGCCCGGGCCGCTCGTGCCATAGCTGAGTTCGCCGGGACGCTTCTTGGCAAGTGCAATCAGTTCCCTGGTATTTTTGACCGGCAGACTCGCCGGCACCACCAGGATGTTCGCTGAATTGGTGATACGCGAAACCGGCGAAAAATCCTTTTGCCAATCGTAGGAAACTTTTGCCAGTAGTGGTTTGGCGACAACGGGACCGAAATTGCCGAGCAAGAACGTGTATCCATCCGCCGGTTGGCGCGCCGCATATTCCATTCCGATCGAGCCGTCCGCACCGGGTCTGGATTCAACCAGCACTACCTGACCCCAGAATTCGGTAAGCTTTTGGCCGATGATGCGTGCCATCACGTCGGAGCTGCCGCCGGCAGGATAAGTGACGATAAATTTGACGAGCTTGTTTGGATAATCCTGCGCATGTGCAGAACCACATATTGCCGAGCACGCCATCACACTGGCACTGATTAGCCGACCGGTAAATTTCATTACTCCTCCTTAGCTTGTTCCCTGCGGCACTCATTCTAGTGCAAGATGCCGAAAATGTAATTCACCTGCACCCGTGCAATATCGTTTGCGTAGACCCCATCGCGAGGACTCCCCCATGCTTGCAGTCATCTTCGAAGTCGAGCCGGCGACCGGCAGGCAGCAGGACTATCTCGACATTGCCGCTGCGTTGCGGCCGGAGCTCGAAAAAATTGATGGCTTCGTTTCGATCGAACGCTTTGCAAGCTTAACCAAGCCCGGCAAAATTCTGTCGCTCTCGTTCTGGCGCGATGAGGCGGCAATTCTCAACTGGCGTCAGCATGAACAGCACCATCGCGCGCAATGGCAGGGACGCGGCGGCGTTTTCGCCGATTACCGTCTGCGCGTCGCCTCGGTGGTGCGCGACTATGGAATGTTCGAACGGACAGAAGCGCCGCAGCAGTTTCCGGCCGCTGGCACGGCGCAAATCATTTAAGCCGTCACTCGCGGCGGCAGAAATATCTGCAGCAAATCGTTGAGGAACCGCCGGCCTAATAGAGTCGGCGTCACGCGCGCATGATCGCGTTCGATCAGACCGCGCTTTTCCGCCTCTTCGAGTTGCTTCAGCACCGCCGTCAACGGAATGCCCGCGCGCTCCTCGAACAGCACCAGCGGAAAACCGCCGGTCAGACGCAGTGCGTTCATCATGAATTCAAATCCGATTTCACCGCGCTCAACCGCGTGCTGTTCCTGGACTGCGTTGCCCGCTGCGACGCCTTCCATGTATTGCCGCGGCTGCTTGAAGCGGACCTGGCGCGTGATGCGGTCGGGAAATGAAAGCTTACTGTGAGCGCCGGCGCCGATGCCGAGATAGTCGGCGAAGGTCCAGTAGTTCATGTTGTGCCGCGCCTGCCGACCAGGGATAGCGAACGCCGATGTTTCGTAGTGGCGGTAACCGGCTGCTGCAAGACGCGCCTCGATAGCGTCCTGCATTTGCGCAGCCGTATCATCGTCCGGCAGGCTCGGCGGATAGCGATGGAAAAAAGTGTTCGGCTCGAGTGTCAGATGGTAGGCCGACAGATGCGGCGGCGAGAACGCGAGCGCGCTTTCTATGTCGGCGAGCGCTTCGTCGGGCGTTTGTGCAGGAAGCCCGTACATCAGATCGAGATTGAAGTTGTCGAAATTCGTACGCGCAATCTCGACGGCGTCACGCGCCTCACGGTCGTCGTGTATGCGCCCGAGCGCTTTTAAATGTGCCGGGTTGAAGCTTTGAATGCCGATCGACAAGCGGTTAATGCCGGCTTCACGAAACGCGCGGAATTTTTCCGCTTCAAAGGTACCCGGATTGGCTTCAAGCGTAATTTCAGCCTCGCTCGATAACGGCACTCTCGCACGCACTGCCGCGAGTATGCGTTCGATGCTCATGGCGGAAAACACGCTGGGTGTGCCGCCGCCGAAAAACACCGTGTAGATCTTGCGCCCCCAGATCAGCGGAAGTGCGGCTTCAAGATCTGCGATCAGCGCATCGACGTAGCTGTTTTCGGGAATGGGCCCGCGTGCCTCGTGCGAATTGAAATCGCAATACGGGCATTTGCGCACGCACCACGGAATGTGGATGTACAGCGAAAGCGGCGGCAGCACCTTGAACTTCGGGGATCGAAGATCGAGGATTGAGGACTGCGGTGAAAGCGGGAAAGACACGACTTAGCGCCGGCGAGGCGTCCTCGATCCTCGATCCTCGGCCCCTCGCTGCACCCGCCCCAATCCTGCAAGCTTGGCGGCAAGTGCGGCCAATGCCTGCGCCCGATGGCTGATGCGGTTTTTTTCCTCCGGCTTTAACTCCGCGCCGGTTTTGTTGAGCGCTGGAATCAAAAACAGTGAATCGTACCCGAAACCGCCGCTGCCGCGCGGCGTCTTTATTATTTCGCCATGCCATTCAGCCTCGCACACGAGCGGCTGCGGATCGTCGGCGCGACGGGTCAGAACGACGACGCAGTAATAATGCGCGCGACGATTGGTTTCATTGGCGAGCAGTTCAAGCAGTTTTAAATTGTTGCGCGCGTCCTGGTGCGCGCGACTGCCGGCAACGCCGGGCGCCGGTTCACCGGCAAACCTCGCTGAATACACGCCAGGCGCGCCGTTCAGCGCATCGACGCAAATGCCCGAGTCGTCAGCCAATGCGGGTAATCCGGTCTGCGCGCTCGCGTGGCGCGCCTTGGCGAGCGCATTTTCGAGAAACGTGCAATGCGGTTCGGGAGCTTCGCTGACCCCGAGCGTGGATTGCGCCACGATCTCGATGTCGAGCGGCGCCAGTATCGCGCCGATCTCGTTCAACTTGCCCACGTTGTTCGTGGCGATGACAATTTTTTTCATCGGCATAACGTAACCGCGTCAGTTCGCCAACGCTGCTTTCTGCGCTTCAATCAACTCGGCGATGCCTTTCTGCGCGAGATCGAGCAATGCATTCATCTCGGCGCGCGAAAACGACGCGCCTTCGGCGGTGCCCTGCACTTCGATAAGACCGCCGCTGCCCGTCATCACTACGTTCATGTCCGTGTCGCATTTGGAGTCCTCGGGATAATCGAGGTCGAGCACCGGCACGCCCTGATAGATGCCGACGGAGACTGCGGCAACGAAATTGCGCACGGGTGTAGCTGCAATAAGTTTTTGATCGAGTAAATGGCGCACGGCATCCTGCACAGCAACGAATGCGCCGGTGATGCTGGCAGTGCGCGTACCGCCATCGGCCTGAATCACATCGCAGTCTATTTGCAGCGTGCGCTCGCCGAGCGCCTTTAAATCCACCACCGAGCGCAGCGCACGGCCAATCAAGCGCTGGATTTCCTGAGTGCGCCCGGATTGTTTGCCGCGGGCGGCCTCGCGGTCGGAGCGCGTGTTGGTGGCGCGCGGCAACATACCGTATTCAGCCGTGAGCCAGCCTTGCCCGCGACCCTTCAAAAACGGCGGCACTTTATCCTCTACGCTCACCGTGCATAACACCTTGGTATCACCGGCCTCAATCAGCACCGCGCCCTCGGCGTGGCGCGTGTAGCGTCGGGTGATCCGGATCTTGCGTAACTCGTCTGGCTGGCGCTGGCTGGGCCGCATAATGTGCTATCTTTCCTGATTAAAATTCGGCTGCCAATGAGATAAAATCCGAGCGCTTCACCGGGTTTAAAGCAGCCGCGTATTTTACCCTGCACCCCGCACATATCACTCGCGATGGACAAAATGATCTACAGCATGACCGGATTTGCCAGTGCAACGCGCGAACTCTCAACCTCCGCGCTCAATGTGGAATTGCGTTCCGTCAATCATCGCTATCTCGACTTGCAATTTCGCCTGCCGGATGAATTGCGCGCGCTCGAAGCCGGCCTGCGCGAACAAATCGTGGGCAAGCTTAATCGCGGCAAGGTCGAGTGCCGGATCGGTCTTAACGCGCTGCCCGCCGCGCAAAAATCGATCGATCTCAACATGGAGGTGCTGAAGCAACTGCGCGCGTTGAGCGAACAACTTCGCCAGGCCTGGCCAAGCGTGCAGGGACTTACCGCCGCGGACATCCTGCGCTGGCCGGGCATGCTCGGCGCCGAATCAGTGCCGCTCGATGAGATGCGCGCAGCGTGTCAATCAGCGCTGCTCGAAGTTCTGGGCGAATTCACTGCGTCGCG
>JANYCE010000187.1 GCA_025360445.1 Betaproteobacteria bacterium | reverse complement strand
TTCGCTGCGCGATACGCGACATCGCACACCAGACCATGCGTGACGATGACGACAAGTTCACCGGCATGACGGCCGGCAATTTCGGTAAGGCAGGCCAGCGCGCGGTCGCGGAATCCCGTAGCGCTCTCGCCGCCCGGCACGGCGTAATGCGGATCGCGACTTTTGAAACGCGCGTACGCTGCCGGATGTTGTGCCTCGATTTCCAACGCGGTCAGTCCTTCAAAAATACCGAAGTGGCGCTCACGCAGACGCGGCTCGACGATCAATTCATGACCGGTCAGCTCAGCGACGCTGCGAGCGGTATGCTGCGCGCGTCCGGAATCACTGCAATACAGTGACGTAAATTTCATTTCTTGCAGGCGCCGCGCCAGCAACTGCGCCTGCCGCATACCGATGTCCGACAGCGGACTATCGGAATGCCCTTGCATGCGGCGTTCGCGGTTCCACAAAGTTTCGCCGTGGCGGATGAGTATGAGTTGGGACATTTTTGTTGGGTGATTGATTGGGGGATTCGGTGATTCGGTGATTCGGTGATTCGGTGATTCGGTGATTCGGTGATTCGGTGATTCGGTCGAAAGTATTCTACCTGCAACGCTATACTCAGCCATCCGCCATGCCGCTGCCGCCTGAAACACTCCTGATCGCTGCGCTGATTGTCGCCGGCGCCTTCGTTATTTTCGGCATAACAGGTTTCGGATCGACCATTATCGCGGTACCGCTGCTCGCGCATTTTCTGCCGCTGAAGTTCGTGATTCCGATGTTCGTGCTGCTCGATTTCGCGGCCGCGTTGCGCACGGGATTCAAATTTCACGCGACGATTGCGAAGCGCGAACTCGCGTGGCTCGTGCCCTGCATGCTGGCGGGCATCGCGGCCGGGGTATTCCTGCTGGTTAGTCTGCCGGGAGACTTGATATTGACCGCGCTCGGCGTCTTCGTGTTTGGCTACGGCCTGTATGCAGCGAGCGGCCGCGAGCCGGCATTCAAATTGAATCGCTTATGGGCATTACCTGTCGGCGGATTCGGCGGCGTTATTTCGGCGTTATTCGGCGCGGCGGGGCCGCTGTACGTGATTTATCTTGGCGCACGTGGACTCGATGCCGCGCAGGTTCGCGCGACGATGTCGGTGGTGTTCATCATCACCACCGGCACGCGCATCGTTTTGTTTGCACTCGCCGGACTCTTTGCGCAGGAAGGCCTGCTAACGTCGGCGGCGATCTTCGCGCTCCCGATGCTCGCCGGACTGTGGATCGGCCATCATATGCACGTGACGCTCTCGCGGCGCCGTTTGCTGCAGGTTATCGGGGCCTTACTGATTGTTAGCGGCGGCTCGCTCGTTGTGCGCGCGTTGGCCTGACGCGTTACGAGCGCGCGGCAATTCTCGCCACGTGTCAAACACGAACACGCGGTTAAGTGCGGACGCGCGCCACCAACGGAAACTCCTGCGGAGTGACGAATTGATTCGACTGCCAAGTCAACATCAAGGTCGGGCCATTACAGATGATGGGATTGTGGGCGTTCGCCGTTCGCAAGTTTTGCGATCGGCGCGTCCCTTGAACCAGGGAAACAACGAAAACGGCACAAAAAGTTCCTCGGCTTCGAGCAGAAGCCAAGGGGCGAGACGTTCGTAACCTCAACGTCCAAAGTGCTTGTGCCAAGCAGTACGGATATCATCTTCATGTTTCCGGATTAACGCTTCAGCCGTCTGAATCTGACGGTCGTTCAGGCCGTAATCTGCGCCAGTTCATTGCGAGATTCAAGCCAAAACTCGCCTCCCCATCGGCGCAATATACGTGCACGTGCATCCGCAATTCTTCGCGAGAGAAGAAAAAGAACCTAAATCCGCTCTTGCGAAAGATAGTCGGGCTCCAAGTCTATTCTTCCAGCACTTACGTCGCCCATGAGCGGCCGAACAGGCGGGCGAAGCCTGCTTGCGAAGGTCCGTCTCGATGGGCCGGTTATGCGTCTTCGCTGGTTCCTCTCGGCTGCTTCAAGTCCAATGCGCCGTCCATATCGCTGTCCGCCGCTTCGGGACCGCCCAAAAGCCTGAGCCAAAGGAAGCCGATTGCTCCCGCCGTCAGCGAAGCTAAGAGAATTGCCAATTTCGAGGCGTTTGTTGCCTCCGCATTTCCGACAAAAGCGAGATTGGTGATGAAAACTGACATCGTAAATCCGATACCGCCAAGCATTCCGGCGCCGAAGATATGGCGCCAATTCAACGCGACCGGCAGACGGCAAATGCCGCTCGAAACCGCCAGGAAACACAGGAGCATTACACCGAAGGGTTTACCCAGAATCAAACCGGCGGCGATGCCGGCGCTGTTCGTACTGGTCACGTCTTGCATCCAGTCCGAGCCCACAACGACACCCGTATTTGCCAATGCAAAAATAGGCAAGATGATGAACGCTACGGGTTTATGCAAAAACAGTTCGAGCTTGTGTGAGGGTGACTCTTCGTCGTTGTCCTTAGCGGAGAACGGGATCGCAAACGCGAGCGCAACGCCGGCAATCGTCGCGTGAACGCCGGACTTGAGCATGAGAAACCACATCAATACGCCGCCAAGCAAGTAAGGAACAAGGGACATTACCCGGAACAGGCGATTCAACGTAAACAGCAGGGTCCAAACCACTAAAGCCCCGATAAGATACCAAACTGAAAGTTGCGCTGTGTAGAAAGCCGCAATGATTACTATCGCGCCCAGATCGTCCATGACGGCGAAAGCGACCACAAACACTTTCAGCGACGCGGGAATACGGTTTCCGAGTATGGCGAGGACAGCAAGAGCAAACGCGATATCCGTTGCCATCGGAATTCCGAATCCGGCTTGCGTTGGCGTTCCGGCATTGAGCGCTAGGTGAATCAGAGCGGGCGCGACCATTCCGCCGATGGCCGCAGCAATCGGAAGAAGCGCGTTCCTGAGGCTTGAGAGTTCTCCGCTGTAAAGTTCGCGCTCGAGTTCCAGCCCGATGAGCAGAAAAAAAATCGCCATCAGTGCGTCGTTTACCCAATGTTCGAGGCTGAGTCCGCCGACATGCCGCTGCCACAAACCCAGATAACTCGCACCGATTTGGGAATTCGCGAGCAACAGCGCGACTGCTGTGCACAGGATCAGGAGAATCCCGCTCGACTTTTCGGATTCGAAAAAGTCATTGAACGTGTGCGACAAGCTTCGCTGGTCGATATCCATGGTTGTCTTCAGATAATAAAAAGTTGCGCGTTCAATAAGCGCGCGGGCAGCGGTCCGTAGTTCTGCACGCCTGCACAGAGTGTGCTCATGTTCCGCCCCTTATAAACAGCGCGGCTGCGACACCGCCCCCGAGGAACCTCGCATGCTACCCGATTCATGCGGCGGGGCCGGCAGCGCCGGGCGCACGCCTAAACTCACGCGGTGCTGCCGATGGTCTCGATCTCATATCCGGCAGCGCTCCACGCATCGAGCCCACCTTCGATTGGCCGCACGCGTGCGAATCCGCGGTCCATCAACCGGCGGGCGACACGCGCCGCGCTGGCTTCATTGGCTTCCAGTATAGTTCCACTCGGCGCTTCGCGAAAAGGAATCTCATGCGTAACTGGCTGGCTCTAATGTCGTGTTGGGCAGCGTGCTGCGCGCACGCCGCGGATGTCTATCCGAGCAAACCGATCCGCATCATCATCACGGTCGCGCCCGGCGGCGGCGCCGACATCACGGCGCGGGCGGTCGGGCAGAAACTCACCGAGGCGTGGGGCCAGCAGGTCGTCGTCGACAACCGGCCTGGCGGCAACGGCATCGTCGGCATGGACATCGCCGCGCATGCGAACCCGGACGGTTACACCATCGTCGAAGGAACCATCGGGCCGGTGGCGGTCAACCCGAGCCTGTATAGCAAGCTGCCATACGATCCCATCAACGATCTCGCGCCGGTCGCGCGCGCCGTGTCCGCGCTCAACATGCTGGTCGTGCATCCGTCGCTGCCGGTGCATTCGGTCAAGGAACTGATCGCCTACGCCAAGGCCAATCCCGGCAAGTTGAATTACGGGTCGTCCGGCGTGGGCTTCGCCGACCACCTCGCTGGCGCGCTCTTCAATACGCTCGCCGGCGTCAACATGCAGCACGTGCCGTACAAAGGCGGCGCGCCGGCGATAATCGATCTCCTCGGCGGCAATATCCAGTTGATATTCGCGACGGTCTCCACTTCCCTCACGCACGTCAAAGCGGGCAGGATCCGCGCGCTGGCGGTGACCTCGGCCAAGCGCGTCGAGCAGTTCGCGGACGTGCCGACCGTGGCCGAGGCCGGCGTGCCCGGCTTTGCGGTCGACAACTGGTACGGATTCATGGCGCCGCGCGGAACGCCGAAGACCATCGTCGTCAAGCTGCACGCCGAGATGAACCGCATTCTCGATCTGGCCGACGTGAAGGAACGGCTGGCGGTACTCGGAATTTTTCCGTTTCCGGCGCCGTCACCGGAAGCGTACGGCGACTACATCAAATCCGAGATCAAGAAATACGGCAAGGTGGTGCACGATTCCCGCGTGCGCATCGACTGAGGCTACTCCGACCTGTCCTTAATCTTCGCGTCTTCCTTGGTCTGGAGCATGGAGGTCACTGGAGCATGGGGGCAGGCCTTTACCTTATAGGTCGAAATGAGTTCTTTTAAAGGCCCGCGTGGCTCGCCTCCCTCAATTTCAGTCTGAATCTGCGACACTCGCGCAGCAGAGATTCCCGCGCGCTTGGCGACCACGGTCAGGGGCTGGTTAGCCGCCCGGCGCAATAGATACACCACCGCCTTGCAGGCTTGCGCGCGGGCTCTATTCAGCATTCTTCCAAGCGGCAACCGATAAGCTTTGGCTACCGCTGTTTCAATGGCCTCCGGCGTTGGTCGCAATGGTTGTAAGTGACGACGCGCAATGCCCGCGACGTGTCGTGACGGCAACCATAGCAAACTCAGCCTTGCTGCGAGATCTCCTTACCCAGCAAATCGAACGTGGCGCTGTGCGCCTCGCCGATTTCCCTGTGCACAATGCTGCTTGTCGCGCGTCATGCAAAAACAGTTTAGACGCTGCTGCCTATCGACGATTGATACTCTTTGAATCGTGTTTGCCCGCCGCACGAACTCGGTCTGCGCTCAGCGGCCCCGCGCCATACGCCATTACATAGAGCATCCCACCCATGATGGCGAAGTTTTTCATGAAGTGATTCATCTGGCTTAAGTAACTCGCGGCATCCGAATTCCAGAACGGATGAATGATTACCGACGCTAAAAAGGTAAATACGCACAACGCGGCAGCCGCCAAACGCGCGTGCCAACCGATGATAAGCAATAGACCGCAGCCGATTTCAAGCGCGATCGTAAGAATGAGCAGCACATTCGCTGCCGGCAAGCCGACTCCTGTCATAAAGGCCGCGGTGCCGGCGAAGCCGCCGACTTTGCCGATGCCGGAGATAATAAAAAGTTGCGCGATCAATAAACGCGCGGCCAGCGGTCCGTAGTTCTGCACGCATGCACAGAGTGTGCTCATGTTCCCCCCTTATAAACGGCGCGGCTGCGACACCGCCCCCGTGGAACCTCGCATGCTACCCGATTCGCGCGCGGGGCCGACGGCGTCAGCGCGTGCCGCGATTTAGGCGGTGCTGCCGATGGTCTCGATCTCATATCCGGCAGCGCTCCACGCATCGAGCCCGCCTTCGAGCGGACGCACGCGCGCGAATCCGCGGTCCATCAACCGGCGGGCGACACGCGCCGCGCTGGCTTCATTGGGTCATGTACAGTAAATGATGATGTCGGCGTCGGCGGGGAGTTGACCCAGGTGCGCATCGAGGTTGCGGATGTCGACGGGAATCGAGCCCGGCACGCGGCGCGGGTCGATTTCGCGCGCCGACGCCGAGCGCACGTCGACCACTACCGGCGCGGCGCCCTCGTGCATCAACCGGTTTAGGTCGCCGACGGAAATGCGCGCCATGCGCAGCGCTTTAAAAAAACGCCGCCGCGCGCGCCATTTGAAGGTGATGAAGAGCGCAAGCAGCACGCCGATCACAATCAGCGCGTATAGGCCCATTTGTCCAAGCTGGTCGAGCAGCCAGTCGATCTGGCGGTGAAACAGCATGCCCGCGCCAGCGGCAAGGCCCGCCCATAGAGCCGCGCCCATCGCGCTGTATGCCAGAAAGCGCCCGACCTTTATGCGCAGCGCACCAGCGAGCGGCGGCGCGACGGTTGAAAAACCCGGCACGAATTTGGCGACGATCAGCGACACCGGCCCCCACTGCGTGAAACGGTTTTCGGTCTGGCGGACACACGAATCGGGCGAGATTGAAATGCGGCACAACAACTGAAGCACGCGCATGCCATAGAAGCGACCGGCGATGTACCAGATAGAGTCGCCGAGCAGCGAGCCCAAGCAGGCGACCGCAATGATCGCCCAGAGCGCCGGGCCGTCGCCGGCAGCCAGCGCGCCCGCAATTAACAGCGTCGGCACTGCAGGCACCGGGACGCCCGCCTGTTCAAGAAACACATTGGCGAACACGAGCAATAGCCCGTAATGCACCAGGAGCGCAGTCAGTCCTTGCATCATGTGCAGTTACCCCGCTGTCAACTTTATGGTTGAAACTCTAATCCTTGACCGCTTCAACCTGGATATGCAGTGTTACCTCGTCGCCCACGGCCGGCACATATTTAGTCATCCCGAAATCCGAGCGTTTCAATTTACCTGCAACCTCGGCGCCGCAATTTTCTTTTTTATGAAAAGGATGCGGCGCGCAAAACACATTGGTAATCGTCAGCGTCAGCGGCCTGGTAACGCCGAGCAACGTAAGTTCGCCCTCTGCGCTTGCCGGCACGTTCCCGCTAAACTTGACCGCCTTCGATTTAAACACCATGGTCGGGAATTTATCCGTGTTGAAGAAGTCGGGCGAGCGTAAGTGCTCTTCGAGTTTCGGATCGCCGGTGCCGATCGATGCAGTCTGCACGATGATTTCGATGGCGCCGGTTTTCGCCGCGCGGTCGAGCGTGAGTTTGCCTGCGGTTTTATTGAATTGCCCGCGATGCGTCGAGAAGCCGAAGTGATTGATTTCGAAGCGCGGAAACGAATGCCCCGCATCAAGCGTGTAATTGTCGGCGGCATCAGCGCCAATCGCGAAAACAAATAGCGCTACTGCTATCGAAAAGTTACGCATTGCCGATCTCCAAACGATTAACAGTAAATCCGTAATTCGAGAATTGCAAATTGCCGCATATACACGCAGATACACGCGGCATCTGCGGTTATCTGCGGCTCCAAAATGTTTTAATCAGCGCGCGCGCCCGCAGCCTTGATGACCTTGCCCCATTTGGCGGTTTCGCTGCGGATGAATTCGCCGAATTCGGCCGGCGTGCTTGCCGTCACTTCAAAATCACTCGCAAGGATCTTGTCGCGGTTGCTCCGCTCGCGCAAAACTTTCGCGATCTCCGCATTCAGTTGAGTCACGATCTCGCGCGGCGTTTTTGCCGGCACCACAACCCCGTACCAAACGCTTGCTTCATAGCCGGGCACACCCGATTCCGCGACGGTCGGCACTTCGGGCAGCACGCTGATGCGTTTTGCGCTCGTCACCGCAATCGCCTTGAGCTTGCCGGCCTTGAACAACGACACGACGCCCGGCGTCGACGCGAAGCTCAATTGAATCTGCCCGGCGATCACGTCCACGGTCGCCTGCGCCGCCCCCTTGTAGGGAACCAGCGTCATCTTGATGCCTGCCATGTAGCTAAAAAGCTCGGTCGCCAGATGCGACGCATTGCCCTGCACTGAGCCAAAATTGATTTGTCCGGGTTTCGCCATCGCCAGCGCTATTAATTCTTTCACATTGCCAGCGGCAACTGAAGGATGCAGCACGATCACAAATGGCGCCGACGCGGCAAGAATCACCGGCGCAAAGTCGCGCAACGGATCGAATCCGATGGTCTTGTAAAGGCTCGGGTTGATGGCCAGCGGCCCGGACGTGCCCATCAACATCGTGTAGCCGTCGGCCGGCGATTTTGCCGCCAGTTCGGCGCCGATGTTGCCGCCGGCGCCTGGCCGATTGTCGACGACGATCGGCTGGCCGAGGCTCGCCGACAGCGGCTGTGCGATCAGTCGCGCCAGAATGTCCGTCGGCCCACCCGCGGGCAGCGCGACGATCAGCCGTATCGGTTTTGCCGGATAGTTGGTCTGAGCGCAGGCAGCCGCTGCGCCGATGGCAGCATAGAACATGAGTACGGTCCGAACAGCCGAGTGCAGCATGCGTATTCTCCTGGAATCGAGCAGTTTTAAAAAAATGGCGGCGATCGACTAGTTTTATGCAAGTTCGAAAATTATAATCTCGTGGTCGTCGAGCGCCGGCACATTCACGCACGCCCACTGACCCTCCTCGACGCAGGCGATAACAATTTCGCTCGACGCCACGCGCGCTTCGCGCACGCGCTCACCGGGGGCGAGCTTCACGCGCAAAGAGATGTCGCGCAACGGCACGATGGTGCGTCCCGCGT
>JANYCE010000287.1 GCA_025360445.1 Betaproteobacteria bacterium | reverse complement strand
GGAATTTGCGACGTTTCGCGTGACCTCGCACGTCGCGCTGCGCGAAGCGATAAACCTGATCACGCCTGAGCGGATTACGTCCGCAATCAATCTCGCTAACGCTACACTGCGCGCAACCGGGCTGGCGTCACCGCGCCTTGCGGTCGCCGCATTAAACCCGCATTGCGGAGAGAACGGCTTGTTCGGTGATGAAGAGATTCGCATCATTCGTCCCACCGTCGACGCCGCGCGAAACAGCGGTATCGACTGTGTCGGCCCGGTGTCGTCGGACGTGATCTTCCTGAAGGCGCTCAAAGGCGAGTACGACGGCGTCGTGATGATGTATCACGATCAGGGGCAGATCGCGACCAAGCTGCTTGGCTTCAACAAAGGCGTGACGGTCACGGCCGGATTAAAAACGGTGTTCACCACGCCGGCGCACGGCACTGCATTCGACATCGTCGGTCAGGGCAAGGCCGATACCGGCGCACTCGAACAGGCGCTGCGAATCGCGACGAAGATGGCGACGGCAAAAATGCACTCAGGAATATCTGCCACGGAGAGCAATTAGGACAAAGAGAAATGCCAAAACACCGGATAGAAAAGCCGAGTTCTGGTTTGTTTTTATTCTGTGAACTCGGTGTCCTCTGTGGCAATTGTTTTTTGAATTAATTCAAATCGCCGCCGCTATCGCATCGCCCATCTGGCTGGTACTTGCTTTGCCGCCAAGGTCGCCGGTCAGCGATTTGCGCTCGCGGATTACGCGGTCGATCGCCTGGTCGATCAACAGGGCCGCTGAAATCGCTTTCGGCTCGCTGTGCTTGCGGCCGAGCCACTCCAGTAACATTTGCCCCGACACAATCATCGCGTAGGGGTTGGCGATATTTTTGCCCGCAATGTCGGGCGCCGAACCGTGCGTTGCCTGCGCCATCGCGCGATCGGGGCCGGCCGACAGGCCCGCAGCGAGCCCTAAACCGCCGGTAAGACCCGCGGCAGCATCAGACAGAATATCGCCGAACGTGTTGGTCGTCACCACCACATCAAAGTCCTGCGGCTTCATGACCAGACGCGTGGCGAAAGTATCGACCAACACTTCGTTGTAAGCGATGTCCGGAAATTGCTCCGCGATCTTGCGGCATTCTTCGGCGAACATGCCGCAGCCCAGTTTAAACACCGTATTCTTATGCACGGCCGTAACCTTCTTGCGCGGACGCGTGCGCGCGAGCTCGAACGAGGCGCGTGCAACCTTGCTTGACGCCTGGCGCGTGATGACCCGCACCGAGATCGTCATGTCGGGCGACGGCCGGAATTCGCCCGAGCCCTCGTACACATTGCGGTCCGGCGGAAAACCCTCGTTGTTCTCGCGCACGATCACGAGATCGACGTCCGGGTACAGCGCCGGCAAGCCGGGTAATGACTTCGACGGGCGGATGTTCGCGAACAAATCGTAATTCTTGCGCAGGATCGGATGCGGGTTGATCGCGTTCGGATTGTCTTTCGGATAAGCCTGGTGACCGATCGGCCCCAGCACCCAGCCATCGAGCGTGAAAAGCTTTTCCAGCGTGCCGGGCGGCAGTGTGTAGCCCAGTTTATCGAATGCCGTTTTGCCGATCGGCATCGGGAACCATTCGATGGCGAGACCCGTCTTAACCGCAGCCGCTTTCATTACCTTGATGGTTTCAGGCACGACTTCAAGGCCGATGTCATCGCCTTCGAGTATGCCAATCTTTAGTGCACGATTCATTGCTAAGCTCCTGAAAAGTTATTGGCCGCCGGTCGCCCAAGCGCGGCCGGTATAATAGTCGAAACTACAAACTGAGGAATCCCCGATGAAGTCTGCCGCATTCACATTGACTGCCATTCAACTCGCGCTCGCGTCTTCATTATGTGCGGCGCAAACGCCCGCTTACCCGGACAAGCCGATCCGCATGCTCGTGGGCTTTGCCCCCGGCGGCGGCACCGACACCACCGCTCGCGCAATCTCGGCGAAGCTCGGTGAGATGCTCGGCCAACAGGTGATCGTCGATAATCGCGCTGGCGCTGCGGGCAATATTGCAACGGACCTGGTCGCCAAAGCGTTACCCGATGGCTATACGCTGTTGCTGGGGTCGATCGCAGCACTCGCAATCAATCCGAGCCTGTATCGCAGCAAGCTGCCGTTCGACTCGATCAGGGATTTCGCGCCAATCATTCAGGCGGTCGATTCGACCAACATACTGTCACTGCATCCGTCCGTGCCGGCCAACAACGTCAAAGAACTCATTGCGCTCGCCAAGTCGAAGTCGCTCAATTACGGCTCCTCGGGGGTCGGCGGCACCGGCCATCTCGCCGGCGAGTTGTTCGACTCCATGGCTGGCGTCAAAATGACGCATATCCCGTACAAAGGCGGCGGACCGGCGATGATCGAACTGGTGGGTGGCCAGGTTCAACTCGTCTATGCGACCGCAGCGAGTGCCGTGCCGCAGATCAAGGCCGGCAGAATCAAGGGCATCGCGGTGACGACCATCAAGAGGGCAGCGTTGATGCCGTCGATACCGACCATTGCGGAATCGGGGCTGCCGGGTTTCGATGCCAATAATTGGTATGGCATTCTCGCGCCGGCAAAAACACCGCGCGCAATTATCATGCGTCTTAATGCCAGCGTCGCCCAAGTGCTCGCAATGCCCGACGTGAAGGAGTTTCTGTTCAATCAAGGCCTCGATGCCGCGCCCGGCACGCCCGAGCAGTTCGGCGCCTACATCAAATCCGAGATCGTCAAGTGGGCCAAGGTCGTCAAGGACTCGGGCGCGCGGGCAGACTGATGCGGCTCGTCGCGATCCTGCTCGCCGGCGCGGCGGCAGCGGCCGGCGCGGTTGATTTTCCGAGCAAGCCGGTGCGCCTGATCGTCGGCTTTCCGCCCGGCGGCGCCACTGATCTCGTCGCGCGCATCATGCAGCCGCGCATGTCGGCTGCGTTCGGTCAGCAGGTGATCATCGACAATCGCCCGGGCGCTAACGGCATCATTGCCGCCGACCTCACCAGGCACGCGGACCCTGACGGTCATACCATTTTGTTCGGCCACATCGGCATGCTGATCATCAGTCCGACCATTCAAAAAGTGCCGTACGATCCATACAAAGACTTTGCACCGGTCGGTCTCGCGGTGTCGCTGCAAAATATCATCATCACGCATCCGGCGATGCCGGCAAAATCGCTTAAAGAAATGATTGCGCTCGCCAAGACCAAACCGGGGCATTTGAATTACGCGACTTCCGGCATCGGCAGTCCCGGGCAGCTTGCCGCGGTGCTGCTCGAATCGATGACCGGCATCAAGTTGTCGCACATACCTTACAAAGGCGGCGGACCCGCGATCACCGATCTGCTTGCCGGGCATGTACCTATGTTTTTTGCGGTGATATCCACCGGGGTGCCGCATGTGCAGGCCGGCAAAGCACGCGCCCTCGCAGTGACCGGAGTTAAGCGCGCCGAAGCCGTGCCCGATGTGCCAACAGTCGCGGAAGCAGGCGTGCCCGGCTACGCCGCAACCAACTGGTACGGACTGCTTGCGCCGCCCAGAACACCGAAGCCCATTATCGACCGCATCAATCGAGAGATGACCGCCGCATTAAACGCAGCCGACGTTATCGACAATCTTAAATCACGCGGTATAGACGCGACACCCAATTCACCCGCTGAATTCCTGGCGTTCATCCGCGCGGAAGATCGTAAGTGGACGCCGATCATCAAGCAGGCCGGCATCAAGCCGGAGTGAAATAAACGCTTACGCGATTGGCAAATCGGCGCGCGCCGCCCACTCGTGCCATGAACCGATGAAATTTCGCGCGCCAGGCACGCCCGCATACTTGAGCGCATAGTACGTATTCGCGGAACGTGCGCCACGATGACAATAAGCGGCAATCTCCTGGCGCAGATTGATGCCGTGCGCTTCTAGCAGCGCGACGATTTTTTCCGGCGACTTGTAACGCCCATTTTCCTGGAACTCGGTCCATTCGATATGGATTGCATGCGGAATGTGGCCGCGGCGCTTGCAGCAGGGCGTGTCGTCCGTGCCCGCCCATTCGAGATCGTCACGCACGTCGATCACATAAAAATTCCACGATCCGGCGCGCCGCGCAATTTCATCAATCGGTACATGGCAGCCTGAGGCGATCGACACCGGTATTTTTGTCGGCCGCACGGTCGCAATGTCCGTGTCATCGAGCACCGGTCCGCCCTCCGCCTGCCATTGAGCAAGACCGCCGTGCAACATGCGCGCTTTCCGATGGCCGATATATTCGAGCATCCAAAGTTCGCGCGCTGCGCGCATGCCGGTATGCTCGTCATACACGATGACCGGCCGATCAAGCCGCACGCCCACCGAACTGAAACGATCAGCCATCGACTGCGCGAATTTGCGCATATTCTCAAGCGAACTGTCGCTTACCAGCGAATCGTAAGTGGACAGGGGCATTGCGCCTGGAATATGGCCTTTTTTAAATTCGCCGGCTTTACGCGCATCGATCAATATGGCGCCAGACTCAAGGGCCCGTTTAAGCGCTGAAGGTTCGATCAGAATTTCACTGGCGTCCATGACGATCCCGAAATCAAGTTATTTATTGGCGCAACATTGTGCGCGTCAGACTGCGAAAAAAAGGGGCGAGCTACCAACACATCCCCGGCCGGATTTTGTTCCGCACGTCAGAGCCATGCAACTGACCACGTTCGTTGCGACCGCCCTGCCTTCTGGTCGCGCCTGGACTGCATGATACACTCGCGCGACACCCCGACGCACCGATCAGCAAGACGCAGATCGAACAATTTATCAAACATTAACGCGACGTTAACAGGAGAAATGCATTGAAGATTCTTGTATTGCCGGGCGACGGGATCGGACCCGAAATATGTGCGGCGACCCTGACAGTTCTCGACCGCGCCGACACGCTTTTTAAGCTCGGTCTCGAATGGCAGCACGATGAAATGGGTTTGATCACCCTGAAAAAAGAAGGCACCACGCTGCCGCCGCGCGTGCTTGAAGCGGCAAAGACGGCCGCGGGCGTCATCCTCGGCCCGGTATCCCATCTGGATTATCCGACACGAGAAGAAGGCGGCATCAATCCGTCCGGTGAATTCCGGGTGAAGCTCGACCTCTATGCGAATATACGGCCGGCAAAATCGCGCCTTGGCGTCGGGCTTACCGGTAAGCCCGTCGATCTGGTGATCTTCAGAGAGTGCACGGAGGGCTTTTACGCCGACCGAAATATGTACATGGGTATCGGCGAATTCATGCCGACGGAAGATATGGCAATTTCAATGCGGCGCGTCACCGCCAAATGCTGCAATCGCATTGCGCGCAGAGCGTTTGAGTCGGCGATGCAGCGCAAGAAACATGTCACTGCGGTACATAAGGTGAACGTATTGCGCATTTCAGATGCGTTGTTTCTGCGCGAAGTGCGCAAGGTCGCGCTGGAATTTCCCGAAGTTAAGCTCGATGAAATGCTCGTCGACGCGATGGCTGCATTGTTGCTGCGCGATCCGATGCGTTTCGACGTGATCGTCACTGGCAACATGTTCGGCGACATTTTGTCGGACGAAGCTTCCGAGCTGTCGGGCAGTATCGGCCTCGCGGGCTCGGTTAACGCAGGCGACGATTTGTGCGTGGCGCAGGCTCAGCATGGTTCAGCCCCTGATATCGCGGGGCAGGACAAAGCGAATCCAACCTCCTTGATATTATCTGCGGCGATGTTACTTGAGTGGCTCGGCCGCCGGCACAACAAGCCTTCCTACACGGTGGCGGCACAGAAGATCGATGCGGCGATTGATCTCACGTTGAACGATCCGGGATGCCGCACTGCCGACATGGGCGGTAAATTGGGCACAGCGGCGTTTGCAAAAGCCGTGGCGGAACGGCTGGCCGCGTAAAAAGCTTATTTGCCTGCGCGGGTCGGCGGGCCTTTCAATTCAATCACGTTGCCTTCGGGGTCGCTTACGTAAAGGGACGGACCGTAACCGTCCGCGCCGAAGCGTGATTTTATTTCCCCGACGGTGACGCCGTTCGACACGAGATGAGCAACCAGCGCATTTGGGTCGAATGGTTCGATGCGCAGGCACAAGTGATCCATGTTGCGCCGTGTTTTCCCGGGGGCCATGCCGCCCGCACGGCCGAGCTCGCCATCGACCGCAATCAAATCGACTAGGGATACGCCAGCACGCAATTGAGTGAGCCCCAGTTCCGGACGCTCACGCTCGACGCTGCAACCGAGCACATCGCAGTAAAACCGCTTGAGCCGCGACGGATTGGTGACGCGCAGCACGACGTGATCGAGCGCCAGAATTTCGAATGCGGCGCGTTTGCGGATAATCGATTTGGGCATTTTGTCTTCTATTGATATATCCAAAAAAGCGGCAGCGCGTTTTTGCTCAATGCTCCCCGCCCTCCGGAAACAGGCGCGGGTGAGGGAATCGAGCGATGAAAAACTTTTTTTAAAGACCTCGATCACTCAAATAAAAATGCCACCGCACCGGCCGGCGCGATGGCATTGCAACGGTCGAACCACAGCTTACTTGTCGATACCGCCTATACACAAATATTTGACCTCGAGAAATTCTTCGATGCCGTATTTCGAGCCTTCGCGGCCGATGCCGGACTCCTTCATACCGCCAAACGGCGCGACTTCATTGGAGATGATGCCGACATTAATGCCGACGATGCCGTACTCAAGCGCTTCAGCAACGCGCCAGATGCGGCCGATGTCGCGGCTGTAGAAGTACGACGCGAGGCCGTACTCGGTATCGTTGGCGAGCTTGATCAATTCCTGCTCGGTTTTGAAGCGGAACAGCGGCGCCACCGGCCCGAAAGTTTCTTCGTGGGTAATTTTCATGTTCGTTTGAACGTCGGCCAACACCGTCGGCTCGAAGAACGTGCTGCCCTTGGCGTGCCGTTTGCCGCCGGTCACGATGCGCGCGCCCTTGTCGAGCGCGTCAGCAATGTGCTCTTCGACTTTCTCGACGGCCTTCATGTCAATTAGCGGGCCCTGCATGACACCCTCTTCCATGCCGTTGCCGACTTTCATCGCGGCGACTTTTTCTCCAAGCTTTTGCGCAAATTTATCGTAAACGCCTTCCTGCACGAACAGGCGGTTCGCACACACGCACGTCTGCCCGGTGTTGCGAAATTTCGACATCATCGCGCCTTCGACTGCCGCGTCGATATCGGCATCGTCGAACACGATAAACGGCGCGTTGCCGCCAAGTTCGAGCGACACTTTCTTGACAGTGCCGGCGCACTGCGCCATCAGCAACTTGCCGACTTCAGTCGAACCGGTGAAGGTGAACTTGCGCACTATCGGGTTGGTTGTTAACTCGTTGCCGATCGGGCCGGAGGAGCCGGTAATTACGTTGATGACGCCTTTCGGAATACCCGCGCGTTCGGCAAGTTCGCACAACGCGAGCGCCGAATAGGGCGTGTAGGTTGCTGGCTTGATGACCATAGTGCAGCCGGCGGCCAGTGCGGGGCCGGCTTTGCGCGTGATCATTGCGTTCGGAAAATTCCACGGCGTCACCGCCGCGCATACTCCGATTGGCTGCTTAAGGACGACGATGCGCTTGTCGGCCTGGTGTTGGGGGATCACGTCGCCATAAATGCGCTTGCCCTCCTCGGCAAACCATTCGATAAAGGAAGCGCCATATCCGATCTCGCCCTTGGATTCGGCGAGCGGCTTGCCCTGCTCGGTCGTCATCAGTACTGCGAGGTCATCCTGATTCGCCATCATCAAGTCAAACCATTTGCGCAGCACGGTCGCGCGCTCCTTCGCGGTCTTTGCACGCCACGCAGGCCACGCTGCATTGGCTGCTTCGATGGCGCGCTTCGTTTCAGCGGCGCCCATTTTAGGTACCGTGCCGATTTGCAGGCCGTCCGCCGGATTGTTTACGGCAAGTGTGGTCCCGTCATCGGCATCCACCCATTGTCCATCGATGTAGCATTGCTGGCGAAACAAGCTCATGTCTTTCAACTGCAACGCAGGTTTGACTTTGGTCAGCATGGCGAATCCTTACGCAGAAAATTGTAGAGCCGAGGCTAGCAGCGGTTGAAAATCCGGCGCCGATTATAGCACTCGGGCGCATGGCTTTTCGGGATGCGGCCGTCGCTGCGCCCGCGGGCAGGTATGGCATTGGCGCCATCTTTTTACCGTGCCAATCACGCTAATTATTTTTCGCCTGATTGCGCGCGCCATGAGAGCGCACGTGGCTTTAATACCGACGATTTTTTGTAAATTCTGCACGCTGCGCAGGTCATGCTTGACGCTGCCCGCGAACAAGATATATAACGGGATTCAGCCTCGGCATTTTGAAATGCTGGCGCTGCTGGTGTTAGACCTTTCAACCATTGACCGGGGGTTTCCGATGAAGCTGTTGTCCAAGTTAATTAGTCAGATGCTGATTCTTAGCATGGTGTTGATGCCGTTTTCAGCGCAGGCGGGAATGATTGCGACGGACAATGTCGCAGTTAACGTGACAGCCGAAGCCAGTCGCGACAAAGTGCTTG
>JANYCE010000176.1 GCA_025360445.1 Betaproteobacteria bacterium | reverse complement strand
TCCCGAAGTCGTTCTTTGATCGTTTAGGTCTGGTGTCGCTCGTCGATACGATGCGCCGACTCCAGTGTGTTCAATGAACCGCCGGATGCGGAACCGCACGTCCGGTGGTGTGGGAGGACGGCGGGGGCAACCCCGCCTCCTGCCCGATTAACCTAAAATAGCGTAAGCACTTTCCCGCGCAGGTGTTGGCAATGGCAAACAAGAAACTTAAGATCGGAATCGTCGGCGGCACCGGTTATACCGGCGTCGAATTGTTGCGGTTGCTCGCTCAGCATCCGCACTGCGAGCTCGCGGTGATTACCTCGCGCCAGGAAGCCGGCACACCGGTCGCCGCGATGTTTACGAATCTACGTGGCCACGTAGACCTCAACTTTTCGGCGCCGTCGGACGATGCGCTTAAACAATGCGACGTGGTTTTTTTTGCCACGCCCAATGGCGTTGCCATGCAGCAGGCACGCGCACTGTTCGATGCCGGCGTCAAAATTATCGATATTGCGGCTGACTTTCGCATTAAGGACATAGCGGTCTGGGAAAAATGGTACGCGACTAAGCACGCCTGTCCCGAACTCGTTGTGCAGGCGGTTTACGGCTTGCCCGAAGTGAATCGCGCCGAAATTAAACAGGCGCGCATTGTCGCCAACCCCGGCTGCTATCCAACCGCCGTTCAGCTGGGTTTCCTGCCGCTGCTGAAAAGCGGCGCAGCGGATATCGAGCATTTGATCGCCGATGCTAAATCGGGCGTAAGCGGCGCCGGACGCAAAGCGGAGGTGCACGCATTGATGGCCGAAGCGTCCGATAACTTTAAAGCTTACGGCGTAGCAGGGCATCGCCATCACCCGGAAATTTCGCAAGGCCTCGATGCGGTGGCCGGCCGCGCAACGCGGCTGGTGTTTGTGCCGCATCTCACGCCCATGATCCGCGGCATTCATGCGACGCTTTATGCGCAACTGACGCGCGATGTCGATCTGCAGCTGTTGTTCGAACAACAATTCGCCGGCGAGCCGTTTGTTGACGTGATGCCCGCAGGCGCTCATCCCGAAACGCGGTCCGTTCGCGGCTCTAATATCTGCCGCATTGCGGTACACCGGCCAGGCGGTGGCGACATTGCGGTCGTGCTATCCGTAATCGACAACCTGACCAAGGGCGCGGCGGGACAGGCAGTTCAGAACATGAATCTTATGTGCGGCCTGGTTGAAACGACCGGCTTGGAGCAGATCGCATTAATGCCTTAGTTAAAAGGCTGAAGCGCATGTTCGGAATTTCGGCGCCTCACATGGCGGTCCGCGCGGCAATTCCATGGTATTTGCGCTCATTATTGATGCTAGTGCTCGCGGTGGCCGCAGTTTTTTTGGTGAAAGCAACCTACGATTTCGGCAAAAATTTTGCGGGCTTTGATCAGAGCAAGGCCGATGGCGAACTTGCACGACTCACCGAATCTCACGCGAAGCTTGAGCAGGAGGTGTCGAAGATTCGAGGACAACTTGCGCAGAGCGAGCGCCAACTTCAGATGGAACGCGTCACGTACGAAGATGTAATCAAACAGATGAAAGTGTTGACCGGGGAAAATGCACAGCTTAAGGAAGACCTCGCTTTTTTCCAGACGTTAATGCCCTCCGGGGGCAAAGATGGCGGAGTAGCGGTCAATCGATTCCTGGTGCAAAATGACCCGTTGCCTGGCGAATACCACTATCGCCTGTTGGTGACACAGACCGGACAACGCAATAAGGAATTCCAGGGGACGGTGCAGTTTCTTGTTAATTTGCAGCACGACAATAAGAAAATAGTGCTCACTTTGCCTGCCGAAACTGATAAGCCGAACAACGCGTTCAAGCTCAACTTTCGCTTTTATCAGCGCGTCGAAGGCACGTTTCGGGTGGCCGCCGGTGCGGTGGTCAAAAGCATGCAAGTCCGGGTATACGAAAACGGCAGCGCCGAGCCCAGGCTCACCCAGGCCGTTAATGCGTCATGACAGAAGGAAGCAATGACCATGTTCGGAAACAGCAAAAATCATAAGCCGCAGAATCGCATCGATTGCCTGATCGGCGCCGGCACTACCATTGAGGGCAATATCACGTTCGGCGGGGGCCTGCGCGTCGACGGTCACGTGCGAGGCAATGTCGTGGCGGCGGACGGCAAGCCGGGCACGCTGGTGCTATCTGAGCAAGCGCGTATTGAGGGAGAAATACGAGTTTCGCACGCGGTAATCAATGGAACGGTGATCGGTCCTGTGCACGCATCTGAGTATGCGGAACTACAACCGAAGGCTAATGTCACAGGTGACGTTCACTATCGCACCCTCGAAGTACAATTGGGTGCGGTAATTCAAGGACGGCTTGTTTATCAATCCGAGAGTAAATCTGACAAAGTCGTGCATTTGAAACCTGCGACAGCCGAGTAACCAGGCGCGGGCGCTCCCGTAAGTCCCCGTGTCGACGAGATTAAATCGCGGGTCGAATAAATTTTCAGGAGTAATCAACATGAATGCAATTACCGAAATGCCCCCTCCGTTGGTCTTTACTGATAACGCGGCAGCGAAGGTAAAACAGCTGATCGACGAAGAAGGTAATTTCGAATTGAAATTGCGCGTGTTTGTGACTGGCGGTGGCTGCTCGGGTTTTCAATACGGCTTCACATTCGACGAAGCCGTCAGTGATGACGATACTTCGATGCAAAAGAACGGAGTTACCCTGCTGATCGATCCCATGAGCCTCCAGTACCTCGGCGGTGCTGAAATCGATTATCAGGAAGGTGTTGAAGGTGCGCAGTTCGTTATAAAAAATCCGAATGCAACGAGCACTTGCGGATGCGGTTCGTCGTTTTCAGCCTGAGCGAATCGCGTTTAGGAGATAAGGGCGCTGCGGCGCCCTTTTTTTAAGCGCAATAGATCGCGCCGAGAATTCGCGGACCGCGTGCGCCCGTCACGGCGGGCAGATTTCCCGCTTTTGAAGTTAGCGTCTGTTGAGCAAGCCACGCAAACGCAAGCGCTTCCACCTGTTCGGCATCTATCCCCAATTCGTCGGTTAAGCGGACGCGGCGCGGCGCGAGCAGTACAGTCAGGACCTTGATTAATTCGATATTGCGCGCGCCGCCACCGCACCCGTACACGGCCGTTGCAGCGGCGCAAAAATGCTTAATCGCATCGGCAATTCCGTGCGCGGTAAGCGCCAACAATGTTGCCTGAACGTCGACGGCGGCTTCACTGCCCGCAAGATATTTTTCGAGCCATTCAAGATTAAACGTCTCGCGGCCTGCACTTTTGGGCGGCGCACGACGAAAGTACTCGTCGGCTTTTAACCGTCCAAGCAAATCAGGAATTGTCCTGCCGGACTTGGCCCAGTGGCCGTCACGGTCAAACGGTTGATTTAGATGGCGTTGCACCCAGGCGTCGAGCAGCAAATTGCCGGGGCCGCAATCGAATCCGGTCACCACGCCAGCGATGGGCAAATTGGTGACATTTGAGATGCCGCCGATATTGACGATCGCGCGGTGTTCGTCGTTACGCGCAAACACCGCCTGGTGAAATGCCGGCACGAGCGGCGCGCCTTGCCCCCCGGCTGCAATATCGCGACCGCGGAAATCGCATACCACTGTGATACCGGTCAGTTCCGCTAATAAGGCGCCGTTTATCAACTGGATTGAGTATCCATCGGCGGGCTGGTGGCGCACGGTCTGTCCATGACAGCCTACGGCCTCGACGCCATTTACAGGAACTGCCGCTATCTTGAGGATCGCTCCCACTGCCGCCGCATAAACGCGCGAAAGTTCATTGGCGGCCAAGGCGGCCCGTCGCAACTCATCATTTCCCTGGCGATTCAGAGATGCCACTTCTACATGCAACGCTGGTGCGAATGCATGGTGAGCGTGAGCAACTAGACGGGGGACGGGTTCGCTTAAATCTGCGAGCACCGCATCGACACCATCGAGGCTGGTGCCGGACATCAGCCCGATGTAAAGGCCGGGCATTTAAATTTAGTCTAGGCGCGCCAGGTTGGTGGTGCGCAACAAATTCAGCCGATCGCTGTACAGCTTGGCCGTTTGCTCGAATTTAGGCTTCAATTCAGGCGATATAGGCATCGCCGCCGGCATGGCGACGTTCAATGGATTTTGGTGGACGTCGTTCATGCGAAATTCGTAATGGAGGTGAGGGCCGGTTGCCATTCCTGTAGACCCGACGAAACCAATTACGTCACCCTGCGTGACCCGCTGACCCTTGCGCAAGCCATTGGCAATCCCAGACAGGTGGCCATACCAGGTCGTGTATTTGGTCTGGTGGCGCAATACCACGACGTTGCCATAGCCGCCGCTGCGGCCGGTCATTTCGACCACGCCATCAGCGGTTGCTTTTACCCGCGTCCCGGTGGGTGCGCCATAGTCGATGCCTTTATGAGCCCGCCATGTCTGCAGAACCGGATGAAAACGCGCAATGCTGAAGCCGGACGTGATGCGCGAGAACTCAAGCGGCGATCGCAGGAACTGCTTGCGCAGATTCTTGCCGTCCGCCGTGTAATAGCCGCCTTCGTTTTCGCTGAAATTGAAATAAACCGCGGTATAGGTTTTGCCCTGATTGACGAATTCCGCGGACAGCACACGGCCGTATTTGACCGGCTCGCCGCGATCATAAAACACTTCGTAGACGACGCTAAACCGGTCGCCTTTGCGCAGGTCCCGATGGAAGTCGATGTCGGTCGAAAAGATTTCGGCTATTTGCGTCGCCACGCTATCGGGGAGCCCCGCTGCATCCGTCGCACCGAACAGCGAATTGCGGATTTCAGCTGATTTCATCAAAACGCGGCGCTCGAGTTGAACCGCGTCCTGCTTTACGACCAGTTCGTTCGCCGTGCGATCGACCAATACGAGGTTCGTTCCACTCAGGTAACGCAGGCTGACCAGCTTGCCATCGGCCATCGCGGTCGCCCGCACGACTTTGCCCGGTATCAATTGGTACAGTGCGCGCGCTTGCGGATTGTTGCGCAAAACCTGGGATGCTTCGGCATCATCGACTTGCAGGCGAGCGAGCAACGATGCGACGGTGTCGCCGCGCTGGATGCGTTCTTCGCGAGTAAAAGCCGGTTCATTGTCCGCGGCCTGCGTCAAACCCGGCAACGTCAGTTCTTCAATGACATTATTGAATGTCACTTTTTCGACAAGCGTGTCAGGCGAAATGCCGAACGCGGCAACCACGCTAAAACAAGGCACGGCGACTATTGCTGCTGCCAGCCGATGGCGCAGCGAAACTTTGCTTAAGGTTTTTGAAATTTTATGGGTTAAAATCATGCTTTTAGCATACTATTTTTACGCTCCAGTTAGAGCGACGCGGGAAGCTTAGCAGAATTTTACGGGCGCGCAACCCTTCAGTTTCACATCGTGAAAACTACGCGACTTTACCGAGGCCCCGCATGCTGGCACTGACTGAACAACTCGACATTATCAAACGCGGTTGCGATGAACTGTTGGTTGAAACAGAGATTGTCGACAAGCTAAAAAGCGGCCGGCTTTTACGCGTAAAAGCGGGGTTCGATCCGACCGCGCCCGACCTTCATCTCGGGCACACGGTGTTAATCAACAAAATGCGCCAGCTGCAGGATCTCGGTCATCACGTCATATTTCTGATTGGCGACTTTACCGGCATGATCGGCGACCCGACCGGCAAGAACACCACGCGTCCGCCGCTCACCGTCGAAGAGGTTGCAGCCAACGCCGAAACCTACACCGCTCAGGTATTTAAAATTTTGAACGAGTCCAAGACCGAAATCGCCTTCAATTCGGCATGGATGAACAAGCTCAGTTCGGCGGACATGATCAAGCTCGCCGCTACGCATACGGTTGCCCGCATGCTCGAGCGCGACGATTTCGGCAAGCGTTACAAAAGCAATCAGCCGATTGCGATTCACGAGTTTCTGTATCCGCTCGTGCAGGGCTACGATTCGGTCGCGCTCAAGGCCGACCTTGAACTCGGCGGCACCGATCAGAAGTTCAACCTGCTGATGGGGCGCGAACTGCAAAAGCACTACGGACAGCCGCCGCAATGCATCCTGACCATGCCGCTGCTCGAAGGGCTCGACGGCGTAAATAAAATGTCCAAATCGCTCGGCAACACCATCGGCATCACCGACAGCCCTAACGACATGTTCGGCAAGCTCATGTCGATTTCCGACGACCTGATGTGGCGATATATCGAGCTTTTGTCATTCGAGTCGCTGGCGAAGATTGGACAATGGAAAAAAGAAACGGGTGAAGGCCGCAATCCGCGCGACATCAAAGTGTCATTTGCGCAGGAGATCGTTGCGCGTTTTCATTCGCCCGGCGCTGCCGCGAGCGCGCTTGCCGACTTCGAGGCGCGGTTTAAACAGGGCGAAATTCCGACGGATATCGCCGAGGTGACGCTCGACGTCGGACCCGACGGCATCGCGATTGCCAACCTGCTGAAGTCTGCGGCACTCACGACCAGCACATCGGATGCGCTGCGGATGATCGCGCAGGGCGGCGTCAAGCTCAACGGTGAAAAAGTGACCGATAAAGCACTCCGGTTGGCGGCAGGAGCGCAAATCGTTGCGCAAGTCGGCAAACGAAAATTTGCGCGCGTGACCCTGCGTTGACCGCAGGTAGCCGCTATTGCCGCTACTAGTTGTAACGCCGCACGAATTTGCGGTCGATGTAATCCTTCCAGTGCCATACCCACGCGCCCGGCACAGCGAACCGTCCGTACGACGCGACCGCGTATCGGTTCCCGCTACTGATTAGCGCCAATGAACGCGGCTGTGGCCGGTATTTTCGCAGCCGTTCGCCGTGCAGCGCACGGCGCAGATTGTCGGCGAGCACCGGTCCTTCGCGCACCGCGTAGACCCCGGACTTCGGATAGTCGTGGCGCTCGATTGTCGCGCAGTCGCCCGCTGCGAAAACGTCGGGATGCGACACCGACGCCAGCGACTCATTGACGCTGAGAAAGCCACGCGCATCGAGGGCGAGGCCGGAGCCGGCAAACCACGCCGGGGCAGCGGCGCCGGCCGCCCAGATAGTCGCGTCACTCTTAATGGTTTTGCCGCCGGCTAAAACTACTGCTGCAGCCTCCACGCGTTCTACCGCAGCATTTAAATGCACGGCAATGCCGCGTGCTTCCAACCAACGCGTGAGCACCGCGCGAGTCGTCGCATTGTGATCGGGCACCAGGCAAGGCGCGGCGGAGACGACGGTGAACTCGACCGGTCGAGCACGCGCCTCTTGCGCGAGGCGATACTGCATGGCGAGCGCCAGTTCGAGTCCGGCCGCGCCGCCGCCCACCACAACGATGCTGTGTAAGCTGCCGGCCAACGCTGATGCAATCAGGCGCTCCCAGCGCCGCGCGAAAGCGCTGAACGGCTTTACCGCTATCGCGTGTTCGGTGGCGCCGGAGACTTGCGTCATCGGCGGCATTGAGCCGACATCAACCGACAAAATTTCGTAGTCGAGACGCGCGCCGTCATCTAACAGGACGCAACGCCGCGCGGCGTCGATTGCGCATGCGCGAGACCGCACGAAGCTCAGCCCGGCGTTTTTGGCCAAGCGCGCGAGATCGACGTGACAGTCGTCGAAGTTGTAATGGCCGGCAATCAGTCCGGGAAGCATGCCGGAGTACGTAGCATGCTGCGACGAGTCGACGAGCGTGACTTGCGTGGCGGCTGGCGCTCGCAATCCAAACCTGCGCACCACTTCAAGATGAGTGTGGCCGCCCCCGAGCAAAATCAGCCGCTTCACGCGGGCGCGGACATGCCGACGCTATTCCGGCGCCTTGCCCCACAACTGCTTAAGGCGGTTATCGCGGCCGCAACCGCTGCGGTAATACTTATAGCGCAGCGGATTTTTTAGATAGTAATCCTGGTGATAGTCTTCGGCCGGATAAAACTCGGCGGCGCGTGTGATTTCAGTGACGATTGCGCCGCTGAACGGTTTGTTCTTATCAAGTGCGGTTTTAGACGCGTCCGCAAGCCGCTTCTGTTCGTCGTCGTGATAAAAAATGCCGCTGCGGTACTGCGAACCGCGATCGCAAAACTGCTGATCTTTGACCGTCGGATCGATATTGTGCCAAAACACATCGAGTAATTTTTCGTACGTAACTTTGGTTGGGTCGTAGACGACTTGCACTGCCTCCGTGTGCCCGGTGCGGCCGGTCGTCACTTCTTCATAGGTCGGATTTTTTTTCTGCCCGCCGATATATCCGGAAGTCGTCGACATCACTCCGGGCAGCACATCGAACGGTTGCTCCATGCACCAAAAGCACCCGCCCGCGAAGGTTGCTTTGGCGGTTGCCGCGGAAGTCGCAGCCGGCTTGGCAGTCTGCGCGTGAACCGGCGTCGCGCTCAAGAACAGCGAAGCGGCGAGCGCGATCAGAACGGTTTGCATCTTAGTTGTAAAAATAATCGACATGAATGGTTACCTCCTCGAATTTGCGGGTGTCCGCCAGCGGCGTTACAGGTTCACGTTTAGTCGCCGTAGTCGGCGTTTCCTTGCATGTCGCATACTATCAGTGTGTTTCAGGCATCTGCCCCATATAGCCCGTCGTTGACGAGACTGCTCAACCCGGCGAGCGTGGCGCGACACAACCCCACCAAGAAGAAAAGTTAAACGTCGACGCACCAAACGCTCGGCGGATGTTTGCCAGCCGCGTGAAGGCGTAGTGCCAATTTGACCTTGCTCGTCGGAAAATAAGTTCCGTCAACGATGTTTGCTTCCGAGGCGGCGGCGTGTCATGAAGCCGTAACAATCGGCCATTAAGATACCGCGCATCCCGGCAGGCTTTCGCCTGCGTTCTTGAACTGGAGAGATTATCTTGAAACAAGCATCTATTAAACGGTTTATTGCATCGGCCGGCATCGCTTTCGGGTTAACCGCGGGCACAGCGGCGGTCGCCGCCGATATTACGGGCGCTGGCGCAACCTTTCCGTATCCTATTTACGCAAAATGGGCGGAAGCGTATCGCGCTAAAACCGGCGTCGGTCTGAACTATCAGTCGATCGGCTCCGGCGGTGGCATCAAGCAAATCACCGCCAAGACCGTCGACTTCGGAGCATCGGATGCTCCGCTTGATGCTGATAAGTTGGAAAAAGAAGGGCTTGTGCAGTTCCCCATGGTCATGGGCGGCGTAGTTCCGGTCTACAACGTCACAGGCATCAAGCCAGGCGGTCTGCGCCTGACCGGCGCCGTTTTGGCAGACATTTATCTGGGCAAAATTACCAAGTGGAACGCGGCCCCGATAGCGGCGCTGAACAAAGACGTCAAATTGCCGGATCAGGATATTACCGTGGTCGCGCGCTCGGATGGATCGGGCACGACCTTCATTTTTACCCACTACCTGTCCAAGGTTAGCAGCGAGTGGAAGGAGAAGGTCGGCAACAACACCTCCGTGAAGTGGGCGTCAGGAGTTTCCGGCAAGGGCAATGAAGGTGTGGCGGCTTACGTGCAGCGCTTGCCCGGCTCGATCGGCTATGTCGAATATGCGTATGCGCTGCAAAACAAAATGTCATACGTGCTTTTGCAGAACAAGGACGGCAATTTTGTGAGTCCGGACGACAAATCTTTCCGCGCGGCCGCTGCCAACGCACAGTGGGACAAAGCGCCAGGCTTCAATTTGATGCTGACTGATCAGGCCGGAAAAGACAGCTGGCCGCTCACCGGTGCGACCTTCATTCTGATGCACAAGAAGCAGGACAAGCCGGAGAAAGCAGCGATTGCGCTCAAGTTTTTCGACTGGGCCTATGAGAGCGGCGACAAGCTTGCGCTCGACCTCGACTATGTGCCCATGCCGGACGCTGTCGTGAAACTTGTCAAAGCCGAGTGGAAAAAAATCCAGGACGCGTCGGGCAAACCGATAGCATTTTAAGCGTTGCGCGAAACTTTAACTTGACGGGATCGCGAGAGGCTAAGGCCTCTCGCGCTTTTTTCTAAAGACAGCAATGCCACCCACAGACATGACGGCGACCGCAGCCGCGTTCGAGACGAGCGAGCGGAGCGCTTATAATCAACCACCCAAGCCGGTGCAAAGGGTCGTCTGGATGGATGCATTTTTCAAGAATTTAACGCGGTTTTTTGCGTTCTTCGTGTTCGCGATGCTCGCGGCGATCCTGATTTCGCTCGTCGTGCATAGCCAGCTTACGCTCTCCAAGTTTGGCTTCAATTTTCTGTTTAATGCCGAGTGGGACCCCGTAACCGAGGAGTTCGGTGCGCTGGTGCCAATTTATGGCACGCTCGTCAGTTCCGCCATCGCCATGGCTATCGGCATTCCGGTTAGTTTTGGTATCGCATTGTTTTTAACGGAACTGTCGCCGAACTGGCTTAAGCGCCCATTGGGCACTGCCATTGAAATGCTCGCCGCAATCCCAAGCATCATCTACGGGATGTGGGGGCTCTTCGTTTTCGCGCCCTTGTTCGCCGAGCATGTGCAGCCCGTGCTGATAAAAACCTTTGGCGCCTTGCCGATATTTGGCCCGCTATTTAAAGGCCCGGCGATGGGGATTGGCATGCTGACCGCCGGCATCATCCTTGCCATTATGGTGATCCCTTTCATTACCGCTGTGATGCGCGACGTGTTTGAATTGGTGCCGCCTCTGCTAAAAGAATCAGCTTACGGTCTGGGCGCGACGACCTGGGAGGTCGTCTGGAGGGTGGTGTTGCCGTACACCAAGATTGGCGTTGTCGGCGGCGTCATGCTGGGTCTTGGACGCGCGCTCGGCGAAACCATGGCGGTTACGTTTGTCATCGGCAACGCGCACCGGTTGAGTACTTCGTTGCTCGCGCCGGGCAATAGCATTGCATCGTCACTCGCCAACGAATTCACCGAGGCCGTGGGAGATTTGCATTCTTCCGCGTTGATCGAATTGGGGCTGATCCTGTTTCTCATCACCACCATCGTATTGGCTTTGTCGAAGTTGCTCCTGTTGCAGCTTTCCAAGCGTGAAGGCCGGGAAACCTAGGAGCAGCCATGTCGAGCGCAATTGCCCCACTTAACAAAATTTATCGCCGCCGGCGAATGGTTAACGCGCTGATGCTGTTCATCTCCGGCCTGACGTTGTTATTTGGCCTGTTTTGGTTGGCGTGGATAATAGTTACGCTGTTTTACGAGGGATTCAATGCGCTCGGGCCTTCGTTGTTCACGCAAAATACGCCGCCGCCGGGCAGCAATGGCGGATTGCTGAATGCCATAGTCGGCAGTTTTCTTATGGCTATGATGGGAACATTGATCGGCACGCCGGTTGGCATTCTGGCCGGCACCTATCTGGCCGAGTTCGGACGCCGCGGCTGGCTGGCCCCGGCCACGCGGTTTATCAACGACATATTGCTGTCCGCGCCATCAATCGTCATAGGTTTGTTTATCTATTCGGTGTACGTCGCGAAGGTCAGTCACTTCTCAGGGTGGGCCGGTGCGCTTGCGCTGTCGCTCATCGTGATTCCGGTGGTTGTGCGCACCACCGACGATATGCTGAAGCTGGTTCCCGACAGTCTGCGCGAAGCAGCCGTCGCGTTAGGCGCGCCGGCATGGAAAATGATTGTTTTTGTGTCTTACCGCGCGGCCAGGGCCGGCATAGTTACCGGCATTTTGCTCGCGGTCGCACGCATCAGCGGCGAGACTGCGCCGCTACTGTTTACCTCGCTGAACAACCAGTTCTGGTCGCTCAATATGAATGCCCCGATGGCAAATCTGCCGGTCGTGATATTCCAGTTCGCGATGAGCCCCTATCCCGACTGGCATCGCCTCGCGTGGGGTGGGGCGATACTGATTACGCTTGGCGTGCTCGGGCTTAATATTTTAGCGCGCGTGATGTTTCGCCGCTAAATCTGCAAACCGTTATCACCGGAATCAACTCATGAGTGAAGATCTGCAATTTGCCAATCCGAAGCTGAAGGTCAAGGATCTGAACTTCTTTTACGGCAAGTACCAGGCACTTAAGGATGTGTCGATGAACATTCCTGCGAACAAGGTTACAGCGTTCATCGGTCCGTCCGGATGCGGAAAATCGACGTTGCTGCGCACGTTCAACCGGCTTTATGAACTTTATCCGGGACAGCGCGCTGAAGGCGAAATCCAGCTTGATGGCAACGACATCCTCGCTAAAACGCAGGACATCACGTTGCTGCGCGCCAAGGTTGGTATGGTTTTTCAGAAGCCGACGCCGTTTCCGATGTCGATCTACGACAACATCTCGTTTGGCGTGCGTTTGTATGAGAACCTGCGCCGTGGCGAAATGGACGAACGCATCGAATGGGCTCTGACCAAAGCTGCGCTGTGGAAAGAGGTGAAGGATAAGCTGAACCAAAGCGGCAATAGCCTGTCCGGCGGCCAGCAGCAGCGGCTCTGTATCGCGCGCGGCATCGCCATCAAACCCGAAGTGCTGCTGCTCGATGAGCCATGCTCGGCGCTGGATCCAATTTCGACGTCCCGCATCGAGGAATTGATCGACGAATTGAAAACCGATTACACCGTGGTAATCGTCACCCATAACATGCAGCAGGCCGCGCGAGTTTCGGATTACACCGCGTATATGTATTTAGGCGAGCTAATCGAATTCGGGTTGACTGACAATATATTTATCAAGCCGAAACGTAAAGAAACTGAAGACTACATTACCGGACGATTCGGTTGAAACCGAATCAGGAGCAACGACTATGAACGATCATTCATCCAAACAGTACGACATCGAGCTCGAAACGCTGCGGTCGCGGGTGCTCGAGATGGGCGGGCTCGTCGAATCGCAAATTCTGGCCGCGATCAATGGGCTTACCTCAGGCGACCTACAGGCGCTGAACGCGGTGATACTGGAAGACCACCGCGTGAACGGACTCGAAGTCAGCATCGATACCGACTGCAGCCAGCTGATCGCGCGCCGCCAACCGGCCGCCGGCGATCTGCGGCTCGTGCTTGCGGTGATCAAAATAGTGACGGATCTGGAGCGCATCGGCGACGAGGCGGCCAAGATTGCACGCATGGGCAAGCAGAGTTACGAACGCGCCCGCATGCCGAGCGCACCGGTCGCTGCAGTTAAACATGTCGGCGACATTGCCCTCGGGATGCTGCGTAAAGCGCTCAACGCGCTGGCCCGGCTTGACCCGATTGCGGCAGCGTCGATTGTGCGCGAAGATTTCGCCATCGATGAAGAGTTCAGCGCGATCGTGCGCCAGTTGATCACGTTTATGATGGAAGACCCGCGCACGATTTCGCAATCGCTCGAAATCCTGTGGATTGCCAAGGCAATCGAACGTATCGGCGACCATTCCAAAAACATGGCCGAGCAGGTCATTTTCATCGTCAAAGGCACCGACGTGCGCCATACCACGGTCGAAGAGCTCGAACGCGAGGCGCGCGGTTGATCCGGTCGTTGCCATGAGCACCAATATTCTGGTAGTTGAAGACGAGCCGGCCATCCAGGAATTGATCGCTGTAA
>JANYCE010000120.1 GCA_025360445.1 Betaproteobacteria bacterium | reverse complement strand
GTCGTCGGTGAGCGGATTGACCATCGCAACCTGGCACGCGATCACCGGGTCAAGACCGGCGTTAATCATGTTCGCCGCGTACACGAGCGCGCGGGTTGACGTCGCCTCTTCAAGCCCATGGTCTTTAAGCAACCGTCCTTTGCGACCGGTCGCGACCAGCTTGGCGGCAAGTTCAGCCGATATGCCCGGCACTTCATTAAATACAATCTTGCGCTCGACATCCTCAGGCGGAAAGTCAAAGTTAATCGCGATGAAGCGCTGCTTGGTCGACGGCTTCAGATCTTTCAGCACCGTTTGATAACCGGGGTTATACGAAATCACGAGCAGAAAATCTTCATGCGCGTCGATTTCCTGTCCCCTCTTTTCGATCGTGAGCCGGCGCCGGTGATCGGTCAGTGAGTGAATGACGACTGTCGAATCGGTGCGTGCCTCGACGATTTCATCGAGGTAGCAAATCGCGCCGGCTTTTACCGCGCGCGTCAGCGGCCCGTCCTGCCACACCGTGGAGCTGCCCTCGAGCAGAAAGCGGCCGACCAGATCCGAGCTCGTTAAATCTTCATGACACGACACGGTGACGAGCGCGCGCTTCAGTGCATAGGCCATGTGCTCGAGGAAGCGCGTCTTGCCGCAGCCCGTCGGGCCTTTGAGCATGACGGGCAGCCGCTTGCGGTACGCAGCTTCAAAAATCGCGACTTCATTAGCTTGCGGCTCGTAGTACGGCGCCACGTCGCTGGTCTGCGGCTGCTGGATGATGTCGTGTTCGACGCCGCGCAGGCGAGTTGCTGCTGTGTTCATTCAATAATCCTTGAACTGTGAGTTCTGGGCGCCCGCGAAGGCGACCCGCTGTGGGCATATTCTATCAGCAGGTCGCGAATTGGGGCTTGCCGCAGCGGCTGGAAAAACCATGCAAGCCGGCCTCCTACAGCAGAAGAGGCCGATTCGGTAGTTCATCTGGATTGTCACTAATCGCCGGAAAATGCGTGGCGAGCAACGCAGTGATTTCCGTGACACCGGTCAATGCGCCCGCTTCGAAATGGCCGGCCTTGAACGCGCCTTCCATGCGCCGGCAAATTGCGTCCCATTCGGCTTGCGCGGCTTTCGCGCTGATGCCGCGGTCGGCGACAATCTCGATGCGGCGGTCAACAAGCTGCACGTACAACAACACGCCGCTGTTGCGCGCGGTGTCCCATACGTTCAAAGAAGCAAAAAGCTCCTGCGCGCGCTGACGCGCCGTTTGGCCGCGCCACAATGGCAGCGGATGCAGCCCCGCTTCGACGGCGAACCGCAATTCGCCATCATGGGTTTTTTCCGACGCGTTTATCGCCGCTTCTATTGCGTCGAGCGCGCTGGCAGGAAAGACGCGATTAACGATCCAGTGCGGGGCGAACAAATGTTTAAAAAAACGTGTGACGTCCATATCACCAGCTCCCCGATGAACCGCCGCCGCCGGAGCCGCCGCCCCCGCCGCTGAAGCCGCCGCCGCCAAACCCGCCGCCGCTGCCAAAGCCCCCGCCGCCGAATCCGCCGCGCGAACCGCCACCCATCAACGAGAAAATAAACGCGATGATCGCCGCAATGATGCCGATGAATACTGCGCCGCCGAGGGTCCACGCCAGGAAACCCGCAATGCCGCCGACGATGCCGGCGCCGACAAAGCGGCCAAACATGGCACGCAGAATGCCGCCGACGACGAACACTAAAATGAACCCGATGACCAGCAGTGTATTTAAGTCAAAACCTTGATCTGTTTTTCGCGCGCTGGCGGCTTTCGGTGGCGGCAGCGGCTCGCCATCAATGACTTTGAGCATGCGCTCGACGCCTGCGCTGATGCCGCCGTAAAAGTCCCCCTGCTTGAAACGCGGCGTGATGTCGTCTGCAATGATGCGCTTGGCAATAGCGTCGTTCAGCACGCCTTCCAGACCATAACCAACTTCGATGCGCAGCTTGCGATCGTCTTTCGCGACTACTAATAAGGCGCTGTCGTCTATCCCTTTGCGCCCTAGCTTCCAAACCTCCTCGACGCGCACCGCGTATTGTTCAACCGAGTCGGGCTGCGTGGTAGGCAGCATCAACACAGCGATCTGGGCACCCTTGCGCTTTTCGAATTCAGCCAGGGTTTGCTCAAGTGTCGCCTGCTGCTGGGAGGACAGCGTGCCGGTGAGATCGGTGACGCGCGCCTTTAGCGGCGGGACCGCAACATCGGCATACGCGCAGGCTGCAGCAACCAGCAAAAACGTAAACAGCATGCGCGGCAACACATATGTGCGCCGCGCGAAGCTGAGCAGACCCTGCGTCATTAATTTATTTGCTGGGTTCAGCAGGTGGAATTGACGGCACGGATGGCTTTGCGGTCCCAGGCGGCGGCGAGTTGCCGAAGTCCACCTTCGGCGCGTTTGAAATTTCTTTCTCGTTGTCGACCGTAAACTGCGCCTTCGGTTTGTAGCCGAACACCATCGCAGTCAGATTGTTCGGGAATGAACGCACTGTGACGTTAAATTCCTGCACCGCTTTGATGTAGCGATTGCGCGCAACAGCAATGCGGTTCTCGGTGCCTTCGAGTTGCGCCTGGAGTTCGCGAAAGTTCTGGTCGGACTTTAACTGAGGATAGTTTTCAGTGACGACCAGCAGGCGCGATAACGCCGAGGACAATTCACCCTGCGCCGCCTGGAATTTCTGGAACGCGCCCGGATCGTTTATGAGTTCGGGAGTCGCCTGAATGGCGCCCACCCTCGCGCGAGCGTTGGTCACGCCGAGCAGCACGTCTTTTTCCTGCTGCGCAAATCCCTTCACCGTATTGACAAGATTCGGCACCAGATCCGCTCGCCGCTGATATTGGTTAATAACTTCGGACCAGGAAGCCTTGACCTGCTCATCGGATGATTGCAGCGTGTTGTATCCGCAGCCGCCGAGACCCAGCGTCGCCACCAGTAAAAGAGCCGTTACTAACAATCGTTTCATTTTCTTTTCCTCCAGAATGAAAAAGGCAGCCGACCTTAGGTGGGGGCCGGTTGATCGCTTTGCAAGCCTCGCATCGTTTCTACCGCGAAACACAAGTCTACCCACGCTTTGGCTTTCTCCGGCAGGCTGCGCAACAGATAGGCCGGGTGATAAGTGACAATCAGCGGGATGCCCTGATACTGGTGAACTTTACCGCGCATGCTGGCGACCGCTGCGTCGCGCTTGAGCAGGTTGACCGCCGCGACTTTGCCAAGCGCGACAATCAATTTAGGCTTGATTAACGCAATCTGGCGATGCAGATAAGGCTCGCATTGACCCGCTTCTCCCGTTTCCGGAATGCGATTTTCGGGCGGCCTACATTTGACGATGTTGGCGATATAAACGTTCCGCCCGCGCTGCAATTTAATAGCTATGAGCATGTTGTCCAGCAATTTGCCGGCTTGCCCCACAAATGGCTCGCCCTTCGCATCCTCTTCCGCGCCCGGCCCTTCGCCGACGAACAACCAGTCAGCCGCTTCATCCCCCACGCCGAATACGGTCTTGGTGCGTCCCCGGTGCAGGGGACACGCAACGCATCCGGCGACGCTCTCTTTGAGCTGCGGCCATTCGAGTGTGGCAATCTGCGTTGCACGTGCATCGAGCGGGCGTATTTTCGGAAGGCCGCGAACTGTAATCGGCTCGCGCGCGGGGACTGCGTTTATTTCATTGACTTGGGCCCTGGTCGGTTCAGGCGGTAGAGAAGCTTTTACGCCATCGGCAGACGTGCTTGCATTACTAGCCGACGGGCTTATGCCACTGGCCGACGGGCTTATGCCACTGGCCGACGCGCTTACGCCGCCTGCAACACCCGTGCGCATCCG
Organism: Betaproteobacteria bacterium; assembly: GCA_025360445.1. GTDB lineage: Bacteria > Pseudomonadota > Gammaproteobacteria > Burkholderiales > SG8-41 > PALSA-1004. The sequence continues at coordinate 1,898 of JANYCE010000120.1, read as the reverse complement.
CCACACAGGCGTTAGCCCCAGCTCTTTGAGAATATCGTCTCTCGAAACGCTCATACGAGTTCAAGTTGCATAACCAGCGCATCTTCGTGGCCGCGGTGCGCCGGATAGTAACCGCGCCGGATTGCAATCTCAATGAAACCCGTCGCCAAATATAAAGCGATTCCCGCGAGGTTCGTCGGTCTGACTTCCAGAAACATTTTTTGCACAGACGATTCGCGCGCAGTCGCGAGCAAATAGTGCAGCATGTCGCGGCCGCGGCCTTGTCTTTGCCATGCCGCCGCAATACTTAAATTAAGCAGATGCGCTTCGCCGGCCGCACACACCATCACGCAATATCCAACAATTTCGGCGCCGGCTTCCGCGACACAGCAATGATAATCCTCGCGCAGGGAGTCCCTGAAGTTGCCCCGGGTCCACGGATGCGGATAAATCACATTTTCGATCGCCATGATGGCGTCGAGATCGCGCTCTACCATGCGCCGATAACGTGGGACGTTGTTAAGTAAGGCGCTCATCGCTCATTCACTCGCAAAGCGACTTTGTCACGCACATATAACGGCAGTGCATCTGCGGCGTCCAGCGTATCCCCGCGCAAAAACTGTTGAGCCGCGAGCACCGCGATCTCACGCGCGTGAGGAATCACGTTTTCAATTACGCGTTCGATACTTCCAGCGTAGCGCGCGCTTAACTCAGCGCGAAACGCGGCAAAGCCGCCGCCGCAAGCCGTCCACGTTCCCACCGGCAACGCGGGCACCGCCGCGGGCTTATACAGGCCGGGCGCATGCACTTCATGCCAGTTGTCGCCGACCCGCTCATACGCCGCTTGATACACCTCGCCCATGCGGGCATCGAGACAGCACACAACGCGCGCCGCGCCCGAGGCCCCCGCTAAAGCCATCAGTGTGCCGATCGCCGCCACGCGTACATTGACCGCCAAGGCGATGCCCTGCGCGACACCACACGCAATGCGCACGCCGGTGAACGCACCGGGTCCGGCGCCGAATGCGATGCCGGTAAGATCACGCGCGGCGAGATTGTTGGCTGCGAGCAGGGCCTCGACCATCGGCAACAAGAGTTCGGAATTGCGCTGACCGGCAAGCACTTCGCGTGCGTCAATGCTGCCCTCGACCCATAGGGCGGCGGAACATTGTTCGGTCGACGTCTCAAGCGCAAGGATTTTCAAGGCAACAACTGCATGCGGGGAAAAATCGATTTTACACGTTGCGGCGAGAGCGGAGGATGACAAACCGGCGATGAGCCGCTACCCTCCGGCTTCCCTTTTCAGTCTTCAGCGAAACCTCATGCGTGAATACAAGATAGCCGCGATTCCCGGCGACGGGATCGGCACCGAAGTCATCGCCGCCGGTCTCGAAGCGCTTAACGTTCTGGCGCAACGTGACGGCGGGTTCAAGCTCGTGGTCGAGCACTTTCCGTGGAGCAGCGACTACTATAAGAAGCACGGCTATTACATCCCCGAGGGCGGACTCGCCAAACTCAAAACGTTCGACGCGATATTCTTCGGCGCAGTCGGCGCCCCGGACGTGCCCGATCACATTTCGCTGTGGGGGCTGCGGCTGCCGATTTGCCAGGGCTTCGATCAATACGCAAATGTTCGGCCCGCGCGCGTCCTGCCTGGAGTGACGAGCCCGCTCACCGGCGGCGAGCGCATCGACTGGGTAATCATCCGCGAAAATTCGGAAGGCGAGTATTCAGGCAGCGGCGGACGCGTGCACACCGGGCTGCCGGAAGAGGTTGCCACCGAAACGTCGGTCTTCACGCGCAACGGCGTCGAACGCATTCACCGTTTCGCGTTCGAGCTTGCGAGCAAGCGGCCGCGCAAGCATTTAACGCTCGTCACCAAGTCGAATGCGCAGCGCCACGGCATGGTCATGTGGGAC
>JANYCE010000111.1 GCA_025360445.1 Betaproteobacteria bacterium | reverse complement strand
TTACATCGGACCGATCGGCGCCGGCTCGGTCGCGAAGCTCGTGCATAACATGGCTGGGTATGCGATTCAGACCGCGCTCGCAGAAGTGTTCACGATGGGTGTGAAGGCCGGCGTCGAACCGCTCGCGCTGTGGTCGGCGGTGCGGCAATGCTCGCTTGGACGCCAGCGCACCTTCGATCGCCTCGGCAAGCAATTCCTGCGCGGCGAATTCGATCCGCCGGATTTTGCATTGAAGCTGGCCCACAAGGACGTGATGCTTGCAACCGAGCTCGCGCGCGACGTCGGCGTGCCAATGCGCATCGCTGAACTCACGCGCGCCGAAATGACTGAGGCGCTGACCCGCGGCTGGGCCGCACGCGATTCGCGGGTGCCAATGCTGCTGCAGGAAGAGCGCGCGGGCGTCAGCATCAAGGTCCCGGCCGCGGACATCGAAGCGGTGATCAAGCGCGACGGCTGATGCGCGTACCTGAATTATTCAGCAGATAGGTTTATAGTTTCGTTTGCCGCATCCCACGGATGCCCGGACATTTCACTGGAGGATAGAATATGGCTCATACCGTTGAACAATTCGCGACCGACTGCCGCAACGCGCTCAAAGCGGAACCCGGCCCCGCCGGCCGTGAGAAAGTCTGCAAGCTGTTGAAGGAAATACTGACCGACGATCAGTTCATCAAGACCAACTTCAGCGACGCCACTCCCGAGCGCCAGATCCTGCATGAAGATCCCGAACTCGGCTTCTGCATCCTGGCTCACCAATACAAAGGCCCCAAAGAAAGCCCGCCTCACGATCACGGTCATTCGTGGGCGATTTACGGGCAGGTCGGCGGCGAAACCGCGATGTCGGATTGGGAGCTGGTGACTCCGGCAGCGCCCGACGCACCGGGCAAGGTCAAGCACAAAACCAAGTACAAGCTCACGCCCGGTGTAGCGCACCTCTACAACGAAGGCGATCTTCATTCACCGAGCCGCGCCGGCCCGACGCGTTTACTCCGCATCGAAGGCACGAATATGGAGAAGGTGAAGCGGCTGAAGTACGAGGCGGTGTAAGGGCGCAAGAACCGAAAGTCGGCCGGCCATGCCAGAACTCTGCCGCTTTCTTGGAATCGTGATTTATATGTATTACAAGGATCATGCGCCGCCGCATTTTCACGCTGAGTACGCGGAGTTTGAAATCACTATTCAGATTGACTCAGGAGCGGTAACCGGAAATTTTCCACGTCGGGCTCTGAATCTCGTAATGGAGTGGTACTCTTTACACAAGGCAGAACTCGCGGCAGACTGGTCCCTCGCACAAAGTAAACAGCCCCTGAAATCAATCGACCCATTGGAGTGACAACATGTTTCTTCACGTCCTTGAAGCCTGCCACGTCCGCGACTACGTCATGAGGCTAAAGTTCAACGACGGCACGAGCGGCGATGTGGATCTTCGCACTGAGCTCGAGGGGCCGGTTTTCGCCGTGCTCAAAGACATTGACCAATTCAAACGATTTTCAATATCGCGTCATACGTTAACATGGTCCAATGGCGCCGACTTTGCACCGGAATTTCTGCGCGAACGAATAGCGGTCGCGGCTTAAACAGCAGTTCGGTTTATTGGCGGGTTCGAATCACTTTTACATGTATTTACTCGGCTTTAATCCCCGCCTCCTTGATCACCGCCGACCACTTCTTCATATCGGCGCGGATCACGGCGACAAATTCTTCCGGCGTATTCCCCACCGCAAACGCGCCTTCATTGATGAGGTTTTTCGCGAATTCGGGCGAGCGCACGATCTTCACAATCTCTTGATGTAGTTTTTCGATAATCGGCTTCGGCGTGCCGGCTGGTGCCAATACGCCGTTCCAACCACGCGCTTCGTAACCGGGCAACGTGTCGGCGATCGGCGGCACGGCCGGCAGTATCGGCAGTGACTGCCTGGTGCTCACGCCCAACGCGCGCACGCGGCCGGATTTTAATTGCGGCATCACGCCGCTGATCGATGCGACCATATACATATTGATTTCCCCGCTGATCAGCGCCGTCAGAATCTGCGGACTTCCCTTGTACGCGATCTGCGTCATGCGCGCGCCCGACATCGAGCGGAACAACTCGGCGCCGAGATGGCCGAGGCTGCCACTGCCGACCGTGCCGTAATTCAACTTGCCCGGATTCGCTTTTGCGTAAGTAATCAATTCCTGCGTCGATTTCGCCGGGAGGTCCGGATTCACGGTTAACAGCAACGACACCGTACTCACGATCGTAATCGGTGCGAATGCCTTCTCGGTGTCGTACGGCATCGACTTAAACAAAAACGGATTGACGACGTGGCTCGGAAACACCATCAGCAAGGTATGGCCATCGGGCGCCGCAGAGGCGACGATCTGCGAGCCGACAAGTCCGCTCGCGCCCGGTCGGTTATCGATCACGACTTGCTGCCCGAGGCTTTCGCCCAACTTGTGGGCGACGATGCGGCCGAGCACATCCGTAACGCCGCCGGCACCGCTCGGCACAATCATGCGGATGGGGCGCGACGGAAAATTGTCGGCGGCGCGAGTTGACGCGACCACACTCACAAGTGCGTACAGCACAAGGACTACTGCACCGCGCTTTAACATACGTCACACCTTGAATGTGTCGCCAAAATGTAGTGCAGGCGAGGCGCCTGCACTACCAATGCCCGTTTCAAACGCCGAGCGCTTTGCGCAATTCGCCGGTCACGCGCGACGCCTCTGCGGTCATGAAAGCGATGTCGCTGTTAGTCGTCAGAAAGCGCGCGCCTTTGCGGATGAACTCGACCTGGCGCTCGACGTTGCGGTCGCCACCGACGCCGGCAATCTTGCCGTGCTTTTTGGCCGCTGCGAAAACCTTATCAAGTGCGGCGATGTGCGTGGGGGTGCCGTATTGCCCGGGTTTGCCGAGCGACGTCATCAAGTCATTGGATCCGACGTGGATGACGTCGACGCCTTCGACCGCTGCGATCGCATCGACGTTGTCGAGCCCTTCCTGCGTCTCGATCATGCAGACCACCAGCGTAGCTTCGTTAAGCGTCGCGACTGCATCGGCGGTCGATACCGCGCGAAAATCGAACATGGTGTAACTGCCGGACACCGAGCGCCTTCCGATCGGCGGGAACTTCGCGCGATCGACCGCGCGCTTCGCTTCAGTAGCAGTATTGATGTCGGGAAATACGATACCCATGATGCCGTTATCGAGCAGCACTTGCGTGTCCGGATCGTCGCAACTTCTGACGCGCGCCATCGGCACTACCCCGCAGCCCAAGGCGGCCTGGGCAATATGGCCGGTCGTCTCGACCGAAAACAACGCGTGCTGTCCGTCGACGAACACGAAATCGTGGCCGGTTGTCTTCGCAATGCGCGCGATGTCGCCGGAGCGCGCAATTCGCGCAATCATGCCCAGCGCGACTTTGCCTTCTTTCATCATTTCTTTGACTGCATTCTTCAGTAGCGCTGCCATGGTGTTGCTCCCGTTAGATCAGTTTTAAATCTTCATCACTGGTTGTTGCCTAAATCCATCAATAGTTGTTCGTTATCTGTTACTCGCGCGCCCCCATCCCGCCCTTGCCCCCGCATTGCGAGGAAAGGAAATTACAGCGTGAAGTGCCCGGCATTTTAAACCGCGCGTATCCCCGCCGCTTTAATCAATCTCGCCATCGCCGTCATGTCCGCCCCAACCGCGGCCGCGCGCTCCGCCAGCGAACTGCAGAAGACTTCAGTGCCCGCATTGAAAAACTTTTTCTTCAGCACGCACGAAACGCCGCCGTTCCGGTTGAGCGCGCCGCGCCGTGCGAGGTAGAATCCGTAAAATAAAATACCGCAGCGCGCGTCCGCGCCTGCGCTCTCTCGGGGGATCACCGTCATGCCGTATCTGGATTTAGATCGCGACTTTAAGGTTTTTTACAAAATCGACGATCATACCGATGCGTGGACGCAGCCGGAGACCGTACTGTTCGTGCATGGCTTTACGGAGAACACCGAAGCGTGGCGCGCCTGGGTGCCGAATTTCTCCCGCAAATATCGCGTGATCCGCTACGATCAGCGTGGCTTCGGCCAGACCGGCCCGGTGCCGAAAGATTTTGAATTCACATCCGAGCTTTTTGCCGACGACATGGCGCGTGTCATCACTGCGTTGTCGCCGCATGCACCGGTACACGTGGTCGGCGGCAAAAGCGGCGGCATGCCGGTATTGAAACTTGCGATGCTGCGGCCCGACCTCATCAAGACGATCACACTCGTCAGCGCTCCGGTCAAAGGTCCGACGGTGCCGGACTGGCTTGATCACATGGACCGCTACGGCATGCGCAGCTGGGCGCGTTGGACGATGGGCGGACGTCTCGGCAGAAAAATGCCGCCGAGCGGCGTCGACTGGTGGGTTGACCTGATGGGGCAAACCGCCGTGTCGACCGGACATGCGTACGTGAACTGGGTCGGCGGCGTCGACCTCAATCCGGAGTTGCATACGGTGCGTTGCCCAACCCTGGTCATTGCCAACGACACCAAGCGGCGCAGCATCTCCGAATTTCGCGCGTATCAGCGAAAGATTCCCGACTCGGAACTGGTCGCGATCAAAGTCGATGGCTATCACACCGCAGCAGTCGCACCCGACGAATGCGCGAAAGCCACACTCGACTTCATCGCGCGGCGGGGCGGCCGAAAAAAGAAGTAGCCTCTAAGTCGGCTAAGCCGCTGGTCGCGGATGAAGCATGAATTTGATGTAAGAGAAGTCACCTTGATTTTCGCTGGTCGATGGCGGCAGCGGCGAGAATTGCACACGCTCTAACTTTTTTACGCGTAATTACACCCACCGGGAGCAACCTATGAATATTGCATACGCTGGCGCAGCACTGGGTCGTCAACGAATATCACAAGGCCAATCTGGCGATGCTCAATCTTGGGCCGAGCGCGGTGACCGTCAACTCGGCCGCTCATGCAATGAACAATAGGGCGCTTGCTATAACGACCAGCCGGGTTGCTTTCGCAGCAGCCCTTAGCTTAGCGGCGCCAGCTTTCGCCGCAACGCTCAATATCGATTGCGATGCGGGCAACACGATCGCGAGTGTCTATGCGACCGTTAAACCCGGCGACACGGTGCTCGTGAACGGAACTTGCAAAGAGCAGGTCAGCATCCCGCCTGAAGTGACGCGGGTCACATTCGATGGCCAGAAGAAAGCGACGATTCAGCACCCGGGTGGCCCCGCGGCGTCTCCGCATGCCTTATACAATCGCGGCAAGGAAATCATCATCAAAGGCTTTACCGTGACGGGCGGCCAGGATGGCATTCACCTTTCGGGACCGGCCTCGGCGGTAATCGACGGCAATATCGTTACCAGGAACACGGGCCGCGGCATCCACATCGATAAAGGCAGCATCGCCCGCATTCTCAACACTACCGTTGAGAGCAGCGGCGGCATCGGGATCGATGTCACGGGCGCATCGTACGCGTATATCGGCGTTTTTATTCCGCGCGTGCCGGCGCTCGGGCCGAACACCATTCGCAATAACGGCGGTCCCGGCATTAACATCGAGCGCACGTCGGGCGCGTGGATCGTCGGCAATACAATCAGCGGCAACAAGGAAAGCGGCATCGCGGTTCATCGCAACGCGCAGGCCGACGTCATCGGCAACACGATCAACGCCAATGGCGGCGACGGCATCACGGTCAGCTACAACAGCGGCGTGAACTTCGACAGCGAGCCGCGGCGCGACGGACCCAACAAGACGACGCAGCCGAACGCCGGCGCTGCCATCAAGTGCAGTGTCGGCGGGTTTGTTGACGGGCCACTCGGCACTCTCGCCGGCGCCAAAAGCTCAAAAGAGTTCGACCAAACCTGCGTCGACCGCGTGACGCCCTGATCGCGCAGCAAGCCCCCTTCTTCAAAACACATTCAATCAAATAAAACTCATGACCATTCCGTCCATTCCGATGTTGTCTTCAGCGTCAGGCGCACAAATTCCGGTACTCGGGTTTGGCACTTCGCAGCTCGGCGACTGCGCTGACATCGTCGCGACCGCGCTGCGCCTTGGCTATCGCCACCTCGACACCGCATGGAAGTACGGCAGCGAAAAAGGCGTCGGCCAAGGCATCAAGGCGTCAGGTGTTCCGCGCGAAGAAATCTTTCTCGTCACCAAGGTCTCGCACGAATATCTGAAGGCCGGCGATTTCGCGCGTTCGGTCGACGAGAGCCTGCGCAATTTGCAGGTTGACTACGTCGACATGCTGCACATTCACTGGCCCACCATCGATAACATTCCGCTGGCTGAGACGGTCGGCGCGCTCGCCAAAACGAAACGCGACGGTCTTACCCGGCACATCGGCGTAGCGAATTTCAACATTGCGCTCGTGGAAGAAGCCATGCGACTTTGTCCGGAGCCGCTGTCAACGTTGCAGGCCGAGTACCATCCGTATCTCGATCAGTCGCGCGTGCTTGAATTTTGCCGGCGCGTGGGCCTGGTGTTTACGGCGTACTGTCCGCTCGGGCGCGGCAAGCTCTTTGCAGATCCGATGATGGCCGAAATTGCACGCGCCAAAAGTAAAACCATCGCGCAGGTCGCACTGCGCTGGCAAATTCAACAGGGCAACATTGCGCCGATCCCGCGTTCATCCGACGCCGCGCATATGGCCGAGAGTCTGGCGGTCTTTGACTTTGTGCTCAGCGATGAGGAGATGCGGCGCATTCACGCCCTCGCCCGTCCCGATGGCCGCATCGCCAACCCCAAAGGCCGCGCGCCGGCGTGGGATTGAACCCGTGCTCGGTTAGACTTCATTGCCGAATTTTCTATTGGCCTTGAGGCAGACAGCGCGCGCCGAACCGCTGTGCGCACGGCAGACGCGCATGAGCGCTGTCACATTCAGTTGGTACGCCAGCATACATACAGTGCACATGCCGGCGCATATTCTGAACTGCTGGTGTGATGCTCTTCACGAGAGGTGCTTCATGAAATGGGCGGGCATGTATTTTTTGGGGTTTGTCATCCTGGTCGGCGGCATTATCGCGGCGCTGTGGAAGCTCGGCATTCTGCAGACGATCGAAACAACCTGGATAGTGATTGGCGTCGTGATCCTGATCGGCTTGGGAATCATGATCGCGGTCTCCAACAGCGGAACCAAGGAAAACATCGAGATCGACCGGAAGTAGCCAGCAGGCTGATAGAGAGTCGCCCGATTCAGATTACTTGCCGCACTGCTTCGCTATCATGGGAGTTGCGAACAGACTCCGTCTCGCCTCGCAGACGTACATATAGCCGCGCTATCCACGAGCATCTCTTCCATCTGATTCTGATTGTGCGGACCGAAGCGGCCGCCATTCGCGCCCCAGCCCGTTAGCTACTGATTAATGCTTCCGGCATGAATTTTCCGGGCAGCAAGCAACCCTTGCGTGCGCGGTGCACGACGTACTTGTGCAGCTCCTGACCAGCGATGCGCACAGTTTTTTCCTTGCCGGCCTTCGTGATACCCGTAACGCTCACGGCTTTGCCGTCAGAGAAGCCCACCGCTTTCATCTTCTCGCGGTCGTCGAGGCCCATCAGGGTGATGCCGCGTCCGCGCGCGAGTTCTTTCAACTCTGCAGCGTCGAACAGCAGCATACGGCCGCCTTCGGACAGCGTGACCACCATGACCGGCTTAGCCGGAACCCGGGCGGGACGCAGCACTTCGTCACCCTCTTCTACTGTCATAAACGATTTGCCGGCACGCACGCGCGACAGCAACTCTTCAGACTTGACGATGAAACCATACCCGCCCGAATTCGCGACGAGATAGCGGCGTCCGGGTTGTGCATCGAGAACGTGCGCCAGGCGCGCACCGGGTGCTAATTCCACCATTGAAGTGAACGACACGCCATCGCCTTTGCCACCGGGGATTTCCGGCGCTTCTACGCTGAACGCGCGGCCGGTCGAATCGATCATCGCAATCGAATGTATCGAGCGCGTCTCAATCACCGCATACGGCGCATCGCCGGCCTTATACGTGACGCCGGTCAGATCGAGCGCATGGCCCTGCCGCGAGCGCACCCAGCCGTTGCGCGACACCAAAATGGTTAGCGGTTCATCGACAACCTGGCGCTCGAACGTCGCACGGCCCGCTTCTTCAATTACCGTGCGGCGGTCGTCGCCGAACTGCTTCACGTCGTCGCGGATTTCTTTGACGACAAGCTTGCGCATATCGGTGTCGCTATCGAGCAGATCCTTCAAGCCTTCGCGTTCGAACTTAAGTTCTTTAAGTTCATTCTGAATCTTGATGCCTTCGAGCCGGGCGAGCTGACGCAGTCGAATTTCAAGAATGTCTTCCGCCTGGATGTCGGAAAGCTTGAACTCCGCGATCAACGCCGGCTTCGGCTCATCCGATTCGCGAATGGTTTTAATTACCTTATCGATATTCAGAAAGACCGTGTTGCGGCCCTCAAGGATGTGAATGCGGCGATCGACCTGACCAAGACGAAATTTGACGCGGCGCGTGACAGTCGACACGCGGAATTCGGCCCACTCGCCCAGCAGATCACGGATGTTTTTACGCCCGGGGCGGCCATCGAGACCGAGCACGACCAGATTGATCGGACAATTTTCTTCGAGGCTCGTGTGCGCGAGCAGGAGCTGCATAAACTCGTCCGGGTCCTGGCGCGATGAACGCGGCTCGAGCACCAGGCGCACCTTGTTGGCCTTGTCGGATTCGTCGTTGACCTTTTCGAGCGCGCCCAGAATGAGCTGCTTCAGGTTGGTCTGCGTCAGGCTTACTTTGCCGTTCTTGTCCTTGGACTTCGGATTGGTCATCTCCTCGATCTCGGACATGACGCGATGCGCTGAAGTGGTCGGCGGCAATTCGTACACCACGATCTGCCATTGACCGCGTGCGAGGTTTTCGATTTTCCAGCGGCAGCGCGCGCGCAGCGAGCCGCGACCGCTCGTATAAGCATCGACAATCGCCTGGCGCGGGCTGATGAGCTGGCCGCCACCTGGAAAATCCGGGCCCTTGATGATGTCCATCACTGCCGCAAGGGTGGTCTTCGGATGGCGCACGAGCTGGATTGCCGCTTCGGCCGCTTCGCGCATATTGTGCGGCGGCAGTTCGCAGGCCATGCCGACTGCAACGCCCGACGCGCCGTTCAGAAGCAGCATGGGCAAACGGGCAGGCAACAACTCGGGCTCCTGCAGACGTCCATCATAGTTGGTGGTGAAGTCGACTGTGTCCTGATTGATCTCGGACAGCAGCAATTCCGCCAGCGGCGTCAGCCTCGCTTCGGTGTACCGATAGGCCGCGGCCGAGTCACCGTCGGGCGAACCGAAATTACCCTGGCCGTCGATCAATGGATAGCGCAGCGAAAAATCCTGCGCCATGCGTACGAGCGCGTCATAGGTGGACGCGTCGCCGTGCGGATGATATTTGCCGAGCACTTCACCGACGATGCGCGCGGATTTGGTGTGCTGCACGCCCGACCGCAACCCAAGCTCGTGCATTGCAAAAAGAATGCGCCGTTGCACCGGTTTTTGCCCGTCCTCGACGTTCGGGATCGCACGCCCCCGCACGACGCTCATGGCATAAGTCAAATAGCTGCGTTCGGCGAACGCCGCCATGTCGACTGTATCGTCGCCGCCGTCGCCGCCATTCCCCTTATTCGCAGGCGGTTTTACCGGCGTGCCGCTGCCTCCCGCCCCCGCCCCCGCCCCCGCCTCCGCTGGGACCGGCGGGATTTTCTCGATGTCGTTTTTAACCGCGTTCACGGGGGCGGCGTCTGGCGCATCGGCAAAAAGATCGGCCGTCGTGTCGCGCGGTACGCTGTGCGCGCGCTTGCTATCAGCCTTTTTCATACATCAGCCTCGACCTGGTCGCCTTTTTCTTCCATCCACGCACAGCGCGCTTCCGACTCGCGCTTGGACATCAGCATATTAAAAAGTGCAAACGTTTGCTCGCGATCCTCAATGCGCACCTGCAGCAGACGACGCGTGGCGGGACATAAGGTGGTTTCCCACAGCTGCTCGGGATTCATTTCGCCGAGGCCTTTGAAACGCTGGATGCGGATCGAGTCTAATTTGATGCCGTCGTCGCGCGCTCGATCGAGTGTCGATTTGCGCTCGTCCTCGTCCAGCGCATACAGCTTTTTCGCCGCGCGCTTGCCCTGCGCCGGGATGTCGATCTTATAGAGCGGCGGGCTCGCGATATAAATATTGCCGTTCTCGATCAGTTTCGGAAAGTGGCGATAGAAAAGCGTCAGCAGCAGCACCGAAATATGGGCGCCGTCGACGTCCGCATCGGTCATCGAGGCAATTTTTCCATAGCGCAGCCCGGATAAATCCGGCTCGCTGCCGGTTTCGTGCGGATCGACACCGATGGCGACGGCAATATCGTGAATCTCGGCGTTCGAGAACAGGAGTTCGCGCTTGACCTCCCACGAGTTCAACGCTTTGCCGCGCATCTTGTAAATCGCCTGAAAGCGCTTGTCGCGCGCCTGCTTGGCCGAGCCGCCCGCTGAATCGCCTTCGACCAGGAACAACTCGTTCTGCGTGAGGTCGGTCGTTTCGCAATCCGTCAGTTTCTCAGGCAGCATCACCACGCTGGATGATTTTTTGCGCTCGACTTTCTGCACTGAGCGCGAGCGTTCGACCGCCTGGCGGATGACGACCTCGGCAATCTTGCGGCCGTACTCGACGTGCGTGTTGAGCCACTGCTCGAACGGATCGCGCACCATCGTTGCGACCAATTTGAACGCGTCGCGGCTCGACAGCTTTTCCTTGGTTTGCCCATGAAACTGCGGCTCGAGCACTTTCGCGGATAAAAAATAAATCGTTTTCGCCCACACGTCATCGGCCACCAGTTTGATGCCGCGCGGCATCATGTTGTGATGCTCGGCAAACGCTTTGACTGCCTCGAAAATGCCGTCGCGCAGTCCCGACTCATGCGTGCCGCCCGCCGGCGTTGGTATTAAGTTCGCGTACGATTCGCCGTAGCCTTTCGTGTCCTCGACCAGTGCGAACGCCCAGCCCGCCCCCTCACCGACTGCATAGCCGTTCGCTTCCTGGATGTAGTTCTCGCCATCAAAAATCGCGCCGACCGGCTCGCTGCCCGCGAGCATGTCCTTGAGATAACCCTTCATGCCTTCAGGGTAGGTCCACGTGCGGCTGGTCGTCTCTTTGGGACCTTCGATGTTGAGCGTGACCTTGACGCCCGGCAGCAACACCGCCTTCGAGCGCACGATGCGCTCGAGATCGGGCAGCGAAATCTTCGGCGAATCGAAATACTTTTTATTGGGCCAGATGCGAAGCGAAGTGCCGGTGTCTTTGGCCGGAATGCTATTAAGCTTCTTCAGCTTCTGTTCGACGGCGCCGTTGGCGAATACTATGCGATGCAGCGCACCTTCGCGCTTGATGTCGACTTCGAGTTTTTCCGACAGCGCATTGGTGACTGATACGCCGACGCCATGCAGGCCGCCTGAAAATTTATAGGCGGCGTCTATTGCGTTCTTGGAGAACTTGGCGCCCGCATGCAGCTCGGTAAAGACCAGTTGCACGGTGGGGATTTTTTCGATCGGATGCATGCCAACCGGAATACCACGGCCGTTGTCCGTGACCGTCACGGAGCCGTCGCGGTGCAGCGTTACATCGATCTGGTCGGCGTGTTGTCCAAACGCCTCATCCGCGGCGTTGTCGATTGCTTCCTGGATGATATGCGTCGGATCGCCAGTGCGCGTATACATGCCGGGCAGACGCTGCACGGGCTCG
>JANYCE010000079.1 GCA_025360445.1 Betaproteobacteria bacterium | reverse complement strand
GTGGTGGCGGCGAGAGATACGCGACGAAATCAGCGCCGCCCGGCGGCAGATTCGCACGCAGACTTATGACGCAATCATCGACGCGCAAGGTCTCATAAAGAGCGCGCTGATCACGCGCGCCGCGCGCGGCATCCGGCATGGCCTCGATTTTTACAGCGCACGCGAGCCGCTGGCATCGTTTTATCACCATACATATCGAATTTCGTGGGACTTGCACGCGGTCGAACGCACGCGCTTGCTGTTTGCGCGCGCCCTCGGTTATACAGTGCCACCGGAAATAAATTACGGTTTAATCGCAGCGCCGCGTAATTTTCCGTGGCTGGCGGCGCGCGCTTATGCGGTGTTATTGCATGCATCGAGCGGAGATTACAAATTGTGGGACGAACAAAACTGGTGTTCGCTTGGCGTCGCGCTTAACGACGCGGGTCTGACGTGTGTTCTGCCGTCCGGCAGCGAACGAGAACGCGAGCGCAGCGGGCGCATCGCCGGCAAGTTGCGCGAGGCGGTTGTGCCACCCGCAATGGGTCTCGAACAAGTCGCAGGATTATTGGCTGGCGCTAAAGTAGTGATCGGCGTCGACACCGGCTTATCGCATCTGGCCGCGGCATTGGGCGTGCCGACCGTGGGCATTTATATCGCCACCGATCCGGCCGCAACCGGCATTTACGGCTGCGCGCGCGCGGTTAATCTTGGCGGCATCGACCACCCGCCGACCACGCAGGAAGTCATCGCAGCCGTCCACGAGCTCGCGCCGTGAGTGCCTCGCGCTTGGCTTATACGTTATTGCTCTATGCGCTGTTGCCGCGGGCGCTTATCCACTTATGGTGGCGCGCGCGGCGGCAGCCGGCGTATCTCGAACACATCGCGGAGCGGTTCGGACGCTATACCAGGGCCGCGCCGGAACCGCTGATCTGGGTGCACGCGGTCTCGGTAGGTGAAACGCGTGCGGCCGCGCCGTTGATCCGGGAATTGCAACGCTGCTATCCGCGGCACCGGATACTGTTGACGCACATGACGCCGACTGGGCGCGAAACCGGCTTGGCATTATTTGGCGATGGCGTAGAGCGCTGTTATCTCCCGTATGATTTTCCGTTTGCCGTTACGCGCTTTCTCGAACATTTCAAACCGGTGTGCGGCCTGTTGCTGGAAACCGAGATCTGGCCGAACGTGATTCACGCGTGCCGATCCCGCAAGCTGCCCATTTATCTCGTCAACGCGCGGATGTCGGAAAAGTCATGCCGTCGCTATGCACGGTTTCCGGTGTTTGCCAAAGAATGCCTGAACGAGCTGACGGGAATAGCGGCGCAATCCGATGCCGACGCGGGTCGATTGCGTTTGCTCGGCGCAAAAACCGTCGAGGTGATCGGCAATCTCAAATTTGACATTACTCCGGATGCCACGTTAAGCGCACGCGGCGCGAGCTGGCGCGGTGAATGGGGCCGTGCACGACCCGTATTGCTGTGCGCGAGCACACGCGAAGGGGAGGAAGCCTGGTTGCTGCCGGAACTGGCGCAGCTCGAGGTGGCGAATCTGCTGATTATTATCGTGCCGAGGCATCCGCAGCGCTTCGATGCAGTTGCCGCACAAATAGAACGCGCGGGCATCGCGTATCAGCGCCGCAGCGCCGGGCAGCCGATTGCGGCGCACACGCGCATCGTTCTCGGCGACAGCATGGGGGAATTGTTCGCGTACTACGCGGCCAGCGATGTCGCGATCATCGGTGGCAGCCTATTGCCTTTTGGCGCGCAGAATTTGATCGAGGCCTGCGCGGCGGGATGTCCGGTCGTGGTTGGACCGCATACGTACAATTTCGCGGAGGTTGCGCAATTAGCACTCGAGGCGGGCGCGGCGGTAAGCGTTGCTGATGCGGCGGGGGCGATCGATGCTGCGCGCGGTTTGCTGCTCGATCCGGCGCGCGCCCGCAGCATGGGTGCCGCCGGACTCGAATTTGCCCGCGCGCATCGCGGCGCTGCGGCAAAAGTAGTCGGCCTGTTAAAGTTTTAAAGCGTCGTTATTTTTCCAGCCACTGATTGACGTAGGCAAGATCTTCGTCGCTCAAGGTGCCGGCTGCGCCTTTAAGTTTCAACACGTTGATCGAGTAGGTGTAAATCGCCTGCGCGTAATCGCGCCGCGTGCTGATGAGCTGCTGCTGCGCATTGAGCACATCGACCTGCGTGCGCACGCCGACTTCCTGGCCGAGTTTGGTCGAATCGAGTGAACCCTGGCTCGACGCGAGTGCGGTTTCAAGCGCCTTGATTTGCGCGACGCCATTGGTAACGCTTAAAAATGCAGTGCGTGTGTTGTGAGCCACGGTGCGCTTGGTATTCTCCAGATCCTGGCGGGCTCTTTCCTGGTTGGCGATCGCTTCGCGTACTCTTGAATTGATCGTTCCGCCCTGATAAAGCGGCAGTGCGAGTTGCAGACCCACGAATTTTGTCGTGCTGTCGAAGCCGGGCCCGCCCTGCACGCCGGCGCCCTGGGCCGCTTCCTGGTACGAAGCCACGGCATCGAGCGTGGGCAGATGCGCGCTGCGGTTTTTCGATACTTCCTGCCCCGCGACATCGACGTTGAATTGCGCAATCCTGACCTGCAAGCTGGTAGCAGTGCCATTGTCGACCCATTGCTCCATGTTGTTAGGGGTCGGAAATTGCGGCGTAAAGCGATTGCTGACACGGGAAATTGCCGGCGCGACACGGCCGATGATCTGGCGCAGCGCCTGCTTTCTGATTTCCAGATCGTTCTGTGCCGCGATCTCCTGCGACGCGGCGAGGTCATGGCGTGCCTGCGCATCGTTGGCGTCGGTGATCGTCGCAGTACCGACTTCGAAGTTGCGTTTGGCCTGCGCCAGTTGTTCGGAAAATGCGGTTTTCTGTGCCGCGGCGAGCGTTACATTGTTCTCAGCGAGCAGAATGTCGAAGTAGGCTTGCGCGAGGCGAATGATGAGATCCTGATTTGCTTGCAGAAAGGTCGCCTCAGCCTGCGAGACCTGATTCTTCGCCTGCTCGTAGGTAATCCAGTTCTGAAAGCGAAACAGCGGTTGAGTCGCGGTGACGTTGATGCCGTTTGAATTGAAGCGCGTGTTGCCTGGTACGAAACCAGGTAATGTCCCGCGAAATTGCAGATCGCGCTCGTTGATTTGCGTATTGCCCGACGCACTGATCGCCGGCAGCAATCCGGCCAGACCCTGCGGCAGTTTCTCCTGCCCCGCCGCGTACGTCGCGCGCGCGCCGGCGTAGACGGCATCCGCGGTCTGCGCTTCGCGATACACCGACAACAAATCAGCGGCGAGCGCACCGTGCAGCGCTTCGCTCAACACGAAACCCGCTATCAACAA
>JANYCE010000051.1 GCA_025360445.1 Betaproteobacteria bacterium | reverse complement strand
GTGTGTTTTTCGCCGCCCAGCTGGCCGTGTCGGCGCTGCTGTTCGCGTTTGCGTCTCCCGTTCAATGGTCGATGTTCGTGAACATTCTGAATTTCCCGCTGCTTGCTCTGATGTTCGGCGGCGAATACCTGTATCGCAGCGTGCGCCATAAAGAATTTCCACAAGCCTCGCTGGTCGATGGCATACGCGCATTCTCCGATGACGCCGAAAGCAGACGCGCCGCCGATGCCAAGCGCAACGGCCCTGCCGATTTCACGCACACAAACGCTGCCGATTTCACGCACCCGGGCGCAGCCGATTCAACGGGCACCAAGGCGTGACCGGCATTTCACTGCTCAGCGGCTATGCGAAGAACGCGGTGTTTGCCTACCGCGACCGGCAGCCCGTCCGGGTCGAGCAGTTTTTGCGCGATGTCGCTCAACTCACAAAAGTTCTGCCCGCCAGGCGGCATATTTTTAACTTGTGCAGCGACCGCTATCATTTCGTCGTTGGCTTTTGTGCGGCCCTTCTAAAACAGCAGATCAGCCTGCTGCCGCCCAACCAGACGCCCGACTTTATTGACCAGTTGAAAAGTCGCTATGAAGATGTGTACTGTCTGGCTGACGATGAAAAGCGGTATCCCGCGCTGGAAACAGTTTTTTATCCGGCCATGTCTGCAACGTATGCAGCAACGTCTACCCTATCGCCGCCGATGCCCGTGATCCCGGCTGAGCAGGTGGCCGCTCTCGTCTTCACGTCAGGTTCCACCGGCCAGCCGCTGCCGAATGAGAAGACGTGGCGTTCACTCGTGCGGAGTGCCGCTGCTGAAATCGACAGTCTTGGTTTACATGCCTATCCCGGCATGGCGGTACTCGGCACGGTTCCGCCGCAGCATATGTACGGACTGGAATCGTCGGTGCTGATGGTTATGCAAGGTGGGTTTGCGTTGCACGCTGGGCGGCCGTTCTATCCCGCTGATGTCCTCGCCGAACTTGCCGCGCTGCCCCGCCCCCGCTGCCTTGTTACTGCGCCGATCCACTTGCGCGCATTAATAAGCCACGGCGGCGCGCCTCTGCCACTCGACCTGGTGGTGTGCGCTACTGCACCGCTGGCGCCGCAACTGGCGGCTGCCGCGGAGACGTTTTTCGCGGCGCCGCTGTATGAGATTTACGGATGCACTGAAGCGGGCCAGGTCGCCAGCCGCCGCACGGTTGAAAGCGCCGAGTGGCAGGCTTTTTCCGGCTTGACGCTACGCGAGGATGGCCGCGGCGCATGGGTCGCGGGTGGCCATGTCGAACACGAAGTCATGCTGCACGACATCATTGAATTGCGCGGCGACGCGCAGTTTTTATTGCATGGGCGGACCGGCGATCTCGTTAACATCGCGGGAAAACGCACGTCGCTTGCAAGCCTGAATTACCACTTGAACTCGATTGCCGGCGTGCGCGATGGTGTGTTCTTCAGGCCCGGCAACGAGGAACACGCATCCAGCCGCTTAACGGCCTTCGTCGTGGCGCCCGGGATTGCGCGCGAAACCCTTTTGCACGCGCTGCGCGAGCGCATCGATCCGGCGTTTTTGCCGCGCCCGCTGCACCTGGTCGAAGCGCTGCCGCGCAATGCAACCGGAAAATTGCCGCGCGAGGCGTTGAATGCGCTGTGCGCCACCACCGAAGAGAGCAGCTGATGGATGCGCTCGCGCACACATTTGCCCTCGATCACCCGACGGCGCCTGGGCATTTTCCGGGCAACTCGATCATTCCCGGCGCGTTGCTGTTGAGCGAGACCTTGCGCTTGATCGAACAAAGCCTCGGTCTCGACTTTGCTCAAGGCCAGCCGGTATCCGCCAAGTTTTTGCACCCGGTGAGGCCGGGCGAGACTGTCAGCATCGAGTTTTCCGAATTAACGGCGGGCTCGCTCAAATTCACCTGCACGGTCGGCGCGATTTCGGTGCTGACCGGAACAGTGACGCGCGAGTCGGTTTGAACTCCGGCCTGTCCAGCGATGGTCGCGGCGAAAATACGGCCGCCGAGCCGGCGGCAGAACCCGTCGCGAACGCATCAACGTTGCCGCAATGGGTTGCACGCCCCGAGCGCAGCAACACGCTGGCGCTGCGCATGATCGTGGCGATCGCGCTTACGCTGGGCCGTCGATTCGCGCGCCTGCTGCTATACCCGGTGTGCATTTATTTTTTGCTCTTCTCGCCATCCTCATATGCGGCCTCCAAAAAATATCTGCGCAAGGTGTTGCCGCATGAACCCGGCTGGCGGGACGCGTTCCGTCATTGCCATACATTTGCCGCAACACTGCTCGACCGCGTCTTTCTGTTTAATGACCAATTCGCGGGTTTCGACGTACGCGTGCATGGCGCCGAGATGTTTGCGGGGTTGACCCAAAGCGGCCAAGGTTATTTTTTGCTCGGCGCGCATATGGGTAGCTTCGAAATCGTGCGTGCGCTTGGCCGCCACAATACTGCTGCGCGCATCAGCCTGGTTATGTATGCGGAAAACGCGAGAAAATTTAATTCAGTGCTCGCAGCGATCAACCCCAGTCTCGCACTGCAGGTGATCGAGCTCGGTAAAATCGATGCGATGCTGAAAGTCGAAGCGGCGCTCACCAGCGGCGAAATCGTCGGCATGCTTGGTGATCGCACGTTTCAGGGCGAGGGCACTGTGAGCTGTGCGTTTTTGGGTGAAGAGGCGCGTTTCCCGACCGGTCCGCTCAGGCTCGCTGCGCTGCTGCACCGTCCGATAGTGCTCATGTTCGGGCTGTATCGCGGCGGCAATCGCTATGATGTTTATTTCGAGCAACTTGTCGGTGAGTGGCCGGCGGCGCGCGACGAGCGCCGTTGCGCCCTCGATCAAGCGCAGCGCGATTACGTCGCGCGGCTCGAGCACCATTGCCGCGACGCGCCGTACAACTGGTATAACTTTTATGATTTCTGGCACTAGGCGCAGCGTGCGCCACGCACTTTGGGCGCTCATCCTCACGACCAGCGCGGTATTCGCCGCCGAGCCGCCGGCATGGGGCATTAACGAGCTCATGCAGGAACTCGCGCAAATTAAAAGCGCGAAAGGCCGGTTCGTCGAACGCAAAACAATGGCGATGCTCAACGCGCCGCTCGAATCATCCGGCACGCTCGTTTACACCGCGCCAGGCCGGATCGAAAAAAACACGCGGCTGCCGAAACCTGAAACGCTCGTGCTCGATCAAAACAAGCTGTCGATTGAATTCAAGGATCGCGGCCAGCGGCGCACCCTCGCGCTGCCGGATTATCCGGTCATCTGGGCGTTCGTTGAGAGCATCCGTTCGACGCTCGCCGGCGATCTTGCAACCTTGAATCGTTTTTACCGCACGAGCTTGACGGGCAACGAAGCGCAGTGGCGCCTATCCCTCCAACCGGTCGACGCCAAAATCCAAACGGTGGTGAAGGAAATCCACATCGGCGGCAGTCGCAGCAACGTACGCACCATTGAGATTATTGAAACCGAAGGCGATCGCTCGCTGATGACAATTACCGAAGACCCGCCGTGACAGGCGCAATGACAGGGGCAGGATCACGCCGGGCGCTTGCCGTCTGGGTGGTCGCCATATTGGCTTGCGCTGTGATCATCGCAAAATCCGAATTCACCGCTGATATGTCCGCGTTTCTACCCCGCACGCCAACACCCGTGCAGCAAATACTCGTTCAACAATTGCGCGACGGCGTCGTGTCGCGGCTCATCCTCGTGGCAATCGAAGGCGCTGCTCCCGAGGTGCTTGCGCAAACCAGCAAACGTTTCTCCGCCGAACTGCGCCAGCAGCCGGACGCGTTCGTCGCGGTCAATAACGGCGAAGATGTAGCGCTCAGCAAAGACCGCGAATTTTTGTTTCGCAATCGATATCTGCTGAGTCCGGCGGTGACCACCGGGCGTTTTACCGGCGCCGCACTGCGGATCTCACTCGAAGAAGACCTGCAATTGTTGGGTTCGCCCGCTGGCGCGCTGTTGGGCAAAATATTGCCGCGTGATCCGACCGGCGAAATGTTGCAGCTCATTGCGCAGTTTGAAGGCGTCGCCAGACCTGAAACGCGCGACGGCGTGTGGTTCGCGCGCGATGGCAGCCGCGCGCTGCTCGTCGTGCAGACCCGCGCCGCCGGCTACGACATCGACGCGCAGGAGCGCGCACTGACCTCCATGCGGACTGCTTTTGCAGTAGCCAATGAAACTGCGGGCAGCGGGCCGGCATTACTCGTCAGCGGCCCCGGCGTTTTTGCGGTGCAAAGCCGCGCCCGCATTAAGGCCGACGCCATGCGATTTTCGCTTATTGCCACCGCACTCGTCGCAGCGTTGCTGCTCGCGCTTTATCGCTCGCCGCGTGTTTTGGTCCTCAGTCTTCTACCCGTCGCGAGCGGCGCGCTCGCGGGAATAGCTGCAGTGAGCCTCGGCTTCGGCAGTGTGCATGGGATTACGCTGGGCTTCGGCGTCACGCTGATCGGCGAAGCGGTTGATTATGCAATTTACCTGTTTACGCAAATAACACCTGACACCGCGCCCGCGAATTCGCTTGCGCGAATCTGGCCGACGCTGCGACTTGGATTACTAACCTCGATCTGCGGTTTTGGCGCGATGCTCTTATCCGGATTTCCGGGACTCGCGCAACTCGGGCTTTTTTCGATTGCGGGTTTAGTCGCGGCGGTGCTCGTGACGCGTTTTGTACTGCCGGCGTTGCTGCCGCTTAAATTTGCAGTGCATGCCGCAACCGGGCTTGCACGCGGGGTCACTTCAATTGTCGATTCAGCGCGCGTGTTGCGCTATCCGGTGATCGTGGCGACGCTCGCTGCACTGTTCTTTCTCGGTAGCCAGCGCAACACTTTGTGGACCGATGAACTTGCGAGTCTCACGCCGATTGCTGTGAGCGAGCGCGCGCTCGACGAGGCATTGCGCCGTGATATCAGCGCGCCCGACGTGCGCCATCTCGTGGTGGTGAGCGCCGACAGCGAAGACGCCGCTCTTGCCGGCAGCGAGAAAATCGCCGCGCGACTCCAAACATCGGTCGAGCAGGGGCACCTTGGTGGATTCGAATCGGCTGCGGTCTATCTGCCGAGTGCCGCAACTCAGCGTGCGCGGCAGGCCGCAATTCCAGAACCTGCCGTGCTGCGCGATAGCTTGCGCGACGCACAGCGCGGGCTGCCATTTCGCCCCGGCTTGTTTGAGCCTTTTTTCAGCGAGATCGATGCGGCGCGCACACAGGCGCCATTGACTCGCGCAAGCCTCGACGGCACCGCACTCGCGTTGAAAGTGGATTCGCTGCTCGTTAAACGCACTGGCACCGATTCAGCGGCAGGCGCATGGACGGCCATGCTGCCATTGCGCGGGGTCACGGACGCCGTCGCGATCGCGCGCGCCATTCAGAGCCTGCCCGACAGTGCTGGCGTGCTGGTCGATCTCAAGCAGGAATCTGATGCGTTATATCAAACGTACCGCCGCGAGGTCATCACCTATTCGCTGCTTGGCGCAGTGGCGATCCTCCTGCTGTTGCTGGTAAGCCTGCGATCCGTGCGCCGCGTCCTCGTTGTGATGGCGCCGTTAGCGGCGGCGGTAATCGTTACTTTCTGCCTGCTCGTGCTGGGCGGCAACCCGCTCTCCATCTTTCATTTGGTCGGCCTGTTGCTGGTCGTAGCAGTCGGCTCGAATTACGCGCTCTTCTTTGAGCGCCAGGCCGCCGACCTGGCCGAACGCGAACGCACTCTTGCGTCATTGGTGTTCGCCAACCTGGCGACGCTGATCGGCTTCGGACTTCTCGCGTTTTCAAAAGTGCCGCTGCTGCATGCGCTTGGCAGCACTGTGGGAATCGGCGCATTCTTAAGTCTCGTTTTCTCCGCCGTGCTGATTACGCAGCCACTCGCGTTAAAGGCGAAACCCGTATGAGCATGACCGCAATTTACGATTTGGCGCCCGACACCAGTGATAAGCGTGCGCTGCTTGTCATGTTGCCGGGCGCCAAGGCGGGTGCGCAAGATTTTGTCGACCACGGTTTCGTGCGTGAAATCCGCAAGCGTGGTCTGCCGCTCGACATCGTTGCCGTCGATGCCGATCTCGAGCTTTATCTCGAGCGCACGTTTACCGCACAACTTGCGCAGCACATCATTGAACCCGCGCTCGCTAATACCACCCGGCGTATCTGGCTCATGGGCATCTCGCTTGGCGGCGGCGGCGCCCTTACCTATGCACGCGAGCATCCGGCGCAAATTGAAGGCGTCATTGTGCTTGCACCATTCCTCGCGACAACGGGGACCATCGCCGAGGTTGTGCGCGCGGGCGGCTGGTCGGGCTGGAATGAGTACGCAATGGACGCAGATGACGACGAGCGCCAGTTGCTCGGGTGGATAAAGGCGTATCAGCCCGGCGTACCAGGCACCCCTGCAATTCATCTTGGCTATGGCACGGACGATCGCTTCGTCGCCGCCAGCGCATTGCTCGCGCAACGGCTGCCCCCGGAGCATGTGGTCGCAATGGCTGGCGGCCACGACTGGCCGACGTGGGCGAAGTTATGGCAGCGATTGCTGGAGCGCGATTTGTTTGCTCACGATAATTTAGCGGCGCGCGCTATGCCGCGCCAACCGCCGACCGTTATCCGATGACTAAGCTTTTTTTTCTGACCGCGAACTGATGAGCGTAACGCCCGGTTCGTCTGCTGCACCGGCCGCGCATGCACGCTGGCGGCCGGCGCTCCTCATTCGACTATCAGTGTGCTGGCACGCGGCGGTGCTCCTCATCTTGATGGTGCGCCCGGCATGGTGGGCTTGGGCGCTGGCGGCCATCGTTGCAAATCATGCTGTGCTGAGTCTGGCCGCATTATGGCCGCGCGGGCGTTGGCTTGGACCGAACATAACGCGCTTGCCGACCCTGGCGGCGGCGCGCGCTGAAATCAGTCTTACTTTCGACGACGGCCCCGATCCGCAGATCACGCCGCAAGTGCTCGATATGCTCGACCGCTATGGCGCTAAAGCGAGCTTCTTTTGCATCGGCGAACGAGCCGCCGCATTTCCAGAAATCGTGAGAGCCATCGTGCAGCGCGGGCATAGCGTCGAGAATCATACTTACCGCCACCCGCATGCATTCGCATTTTTCGGGATGACTCGCTTGCGCCGCGAGATAGAAGCGGCGCAAGCGGTTATTACAAGCATCAGCGGCCGCGCACCGCAATTTTTTCGCGCGCCCGCGGGGTTTCGCAGCCCGCTGCTCGATCCGGTGCTCGCTGCGTGCGGCCTGCGTTACGTGTCGTGGACGCGGCGCGGTTATGACGCCGTGCGCCGCGACCCCTCGCAGATTCTGGAGAGCCTCACGCGCGACCTGACCGCAGGAGACGTGCTCGTGCTTCACGATGGCACGCGGGCACGAACTACGGAAGGCGTCCCGGTCGTGCTCGCAGTATTGCCGCGGTTGCTCGAGCATCTTGCGACGCACCGCCTCAAATCGGTTGCGCTGCCGGCGGCATGCGGCGACCGTGCGGCCCAGGCGCTAATCGCGGCGCCGGCGGCGGCCTGATATGCAACCGCTCGCGATCAGCCATATCATTATAACGAAGGCCGAAATTGCGAAACTGATTCCGCACGCCGGCGCGATGTGCCTGTTGGACGGCGTCCTGCAATGGGATGCCACCGGCATCAGCTGCATCAGCCGCACGCATCGCGATGTCGCCAATCCGCTGCGATCCGCCGGACAGCTGCGCGCGATGTGCGGCGTCGAGTACGCGGCGCAGGCGATGGCCTTGCACGGCGGACTTTCCGGCGCGATCGGCGGCCGTCCGCGCGCGGGTTATCTCGTCGGGCTGCGCGAAGTCGTATGCCGGCAGCGCCGGCTCGATACTTTCGACGACGATCTCTGGATTGACGCGGCGCAACTCATGGGCGATCAGGGCCGCGTGATTTATGAGTTCACGCTGCGCGCCGGCACTACCGACATCTTGAGCGGACGCGCCACCGTGGTGCTCGACGCGGCGACATGAGTTACTACTTGGCGGAATCTGATTGATGAAACGCATACGATGAAACGCGCACTGGTCACCGGCGGCAGCGGAACTCTGGGCGCTGCGATCTGCCGCCGCCTCGCTGCGGACGGCTGCCATGTTTATGTGCACGCCAACAGCAATGTCGACGAGGCTCGCAGCTTAAGCGATGAAATCAGAGCCGGCGGCGGTTCGGCGCAGGCCGTCGCGTTCGACGTCACCGATGCTGCGGCGACAGCCATTGAATTGCAGGCGTTGCTGAACGAAGGCGCCATCCAGATCGTCGTCAACAACGCGGGTATCCACGATGACGCGGTGATGCCGGGCATGCGCGCCGATCAATGGTCGCGCGTGATTGCCGTTTCGCTGAATGGTTTTTTTAATGTGACCCAGCCGCTGCTGCTGCCGATGATGGCCACGCGCTGGGGGCGCATCATAAACATGTCGTCGGTCGCGGCGGTGGCCGGCAATCGCGGACAGACCAATTACGCAGCGGCCAAGGCGGGGCTGCATGGCGCGACCAAGGCGCTCGCGCTGGAACTGGCGAGCCGCGGCATCACTGTCAATGCGATCGCCCCGGGCATCATCGCGTCACCGATGAGCAATGCCGCGTTCAGCAAAGAAGTTATCAACCAGCTGGTGCCGATGAAACGCGCCGGCACGCCTGATGAGGTTGCCGGCCTCGCTGCGTATCTGGCATCCGACGCCGCGGGTTATATCTCCGGCCAGATCATCTCGATCAACGGTGCGATGATCTGACGAATCTGCTGGCGGCCCGGCCCGCCAGCAACGCGGGCAGCCGGACGATGAATTCGCACAGCAGCCGCAAATTCATGAAGGCCAGGCGCGTGTTGTCGCGCACGTAATTAAAATGCGATACACCGCCCTCGCCCGGGCTGAAATATTTGACCGGTGCGCTTAGTCGCAGCGGGCGCACACCCCGCCAGCACAGCCGCACCGCAGCCTCGGGCTCAAAATCAAAATGCCGCATCCAGCGCCGGCCTTCCATGATGTCGCGCAGCGGCGCGATCGGATAAACCCTGAAACCGAACAGAGCATCGCCGATGCCGCGCCATAGGGTCTGCACATTCGCGAGCCCGTTGGAAAGCTTGCGGCCGTATACGCGCACAGCGGGCGCGCTTGCGTCGAAGACCGGCTGGCCGAAAATCGCAGCGTCAGGATTGGCGCGCGAAAGCGCCATGAAATCCGGAATTAATTCAGCCGGATGCTGACCGTCGGCATCCATGGTCAGCACGTGGGTGAAGCCAGCCGCCGCCGCCTCTCGCAAGCCGTGCAGGACTGCCGCACCTTTGCCCTGATTGTGCGGCACGATAAACACCTTAACTTCCGCATCTCCAGCCACTTGCTGCATCAATGCCTCGGCGCTGCCGTCATTGCTGCCGTCGATGACGACCCAGACGGGTTGCCAATAGCGTCTGGCGTCGCGTACCGTCTCAAGCAGTTTTGGCCCGGTGTTATAGCTTGGGATCAGAAGCAGATGCGAACGGGTGCTGGCGGTCAAATTAATCCTGCGCATCAGCGCGCAACCCGGCAGCCGATGCCAGCATGTCGCAGTGATAGCGCTCCATGTCGGCCACCGCCGATTTGACATCGCCACTCACTTCAAATCGCCGTCCCAGGCGCGCCGTAAAAATCACCGGAAATGCCGGCTTCTTGAGAAGCGGCCAGTGCTTACCCAAAAACATTGAATTGGTCTCAATGATGACCGTTTGTACTGGCACGCCCGCGGTTTTGGCGATCAGCGCATAGCCGCCTTTGAAGTGGCAGCGCGTGTGAGGCATCGTGCGCGTGCCCTCGGGAAACATCAGCAGTTGATTGCCACTGCGCAAAGTGTCGGTGGCGCGCCGGATCATGTTTTTTGGCAAATCATCGCGGATGTAGTCAGCGAGCCGCGAGCCGCCGCCCAGAATGGGATTGTCCTGAATTCCCGCTTTCATGATGCACACGATGCGCGGCAGTCGCGAGCCGACCAGCACTGCATCGAGCAGCGACGGGTGATTGGGCGCGATGATCAGAGCGCCCTCGGCGCGCAGGACATCAAGTGCGTCGAGGTCAAACTTGAAAAGTCCGGTAGATTTCAGTACTGCGAGGTAGGCGCGGAACATCAGCATGATCGTATAGCGTCCGAGCCGCGCCCCGAACCCGCGCGGCAACAGCGGGTAGCACAGCGTTGCGACGGTGCTCAATAAAAAGAAAGACACCGTAAATAATAGCAACCCCGCGTATAGCACCAAGTATTCATACGGAAGCCGGATCAGCGCAAAGATGCGATGGAGGCGCGCGCCGGTTGCCGACAAAGGCGCTGTGGAGTGGAGACGCATCGTGCGTTATGGGTCAGAGTACCGGCTCTGCACGGTTTATATAGACGCCCTCGACTTCCACCAGCAGATCCGCGCGGCAGATGTCTGCCTGCAGGTAAACCACCTGGGTCGCCGCACCGAACGCCTGCTTGAGGCACGCTTGCGCCATCGCCAGATCATCGGGACGCCGCAGGTATGCCTTGAGCATAAGCCGCGCATTGGAACTTGCCGCGTCGAAGCCGGCGAGCCGGGCCTGTTCAATTACGGTAAGAAGGTTTGCCACCGTCTCCCGTGTCTGCGCAGGCGCATCGCCCGCATGCATGGTGACATGGCCGACGATACTCGAAGTGCCAGAGACAAAGAGCTGGGGCTCACCGGCTGCCTGCAGCAACGTCGCGCGCGCAAACGTCGGGCTGCGTGGCCCGTATTGCGCCGGATAATGAAAGGCGCTGGTTTGACGCGGGTTCTCTACCAACTGTCCCGCCTGTTTTCCCGCCAAAAAGTAAATTGTCAGATGCTTGCCACGGCTGCCGAGCGCACTTGCCGCCGGTGTACTCATGCCGATAATTCTATTTTTAGCCACAAACGCATCGTGCCGGCCCATATTAAACCGCGCATAGCGCTCTAATCCGTCCTCATCGTCGTTAATCTGCGGCACATAATTCCACGCCCGCAACGGGTGGCCGTAACCGCGGCGATCGATGAAATCGAAAATATGGCTGTAAGCCTCAAAGGTTGCCTTATCAAGCCCGCAGGCGGGCTCGAGGTGAAGGCAGCCAAACAATATGTCGTGGTTGCGCGCGGAGGTGATTCCGTCTTCGGCCTCACGCACAACCGGTTGCGCGGATGTCCACACTTCGAACACCACATCGCCGGCGAGCAGCGGCATGTCTACCCACGCATAGGGACAGTCCGGCACGGCAATGGCGGAAGGCTCGGCGCCGAACGCGATGGCGCCCAACAGACGGTCACTCACACGGCTTTGATGCTGCGCAAAATCATCCGCGCTCACGTAGCTGAGGGCGAACGGCGGGCTTTGAACCGGCGTGGTAATCAGACCGCGGCTGATTCGACGGCTGGTGCTTGCAGCATTTATTTGCGTTTTTTCCATGCGCTCGCGGGTTGAACAACTTCTCACGTACTAATCAAGCTTGTGTGCGAACAATCGCAAGCCCGGCGGCGTGTTTCGTCAAATGTTGACGACAGATACTGACAGCGCGGCCTCTTGAATTTTTGAGTTGCAAGGTTTCAAGAACAGGTTATCCAGCGTGGGCGTTAATACGCAGTAAATTTTAAGCAGTAGATATCCATACCGATATTTTACAGGAGGCGCCGGCAACCATTACGTGCGTCACCGCACACAGATGCATGGACCGTTAAAACTGCGGTTCAAGTGCAGCGGAGACTTGACCGCCGGCTTATCGGCGCTCTGGCAACTGCGCGCGCAGGCTTCCCATCTGCGATTCAAGTGCTTGTATGCGTTCTAACAGCGAGACTATCAACGCCACGCCGTGCGGCTCGAGATCAAAGCCAACGCGCAGCCGTCCCGCCGTGCGCATAGTCAGCAGACACCTGCCATCGAAAATCCACGCGGGCGCATCCGGATCGACCGGCAACACCGCGCCATACTCGACGAGTTCGCGCACTTCGGCTTCCGGGATGCCGGCGAGTTCGGCGAGCTCGGCGAGTGAAAACCGCGCGTCTTCCGTCAGCCACACCGCTTCAACGTGT
The DNA here is from genome assembly GCA_025360445.1 of Betaproteobacteria bacterium. Lineage (GTDB taxonomy): Bacteria > Pseudomonadota > Gammaproteobacteria > Burkholderiales > SG8-41 > PALSA-1004. The sequence goes on along the minus strand of JANYCE010000051.1, from coordinate 9,811 downwards.
TCGGATTTCATGTGGTCGCCTCCGATTTGAAATGCTCGCGCGGATTGAAGGTCGAATCTTGCGCGAGTTGTTTGAACAATTCGCGCTCTTTCTCGCCGGCTGCAGCGGGCACTACGATTTGTGCGAGCGCAAACAGATCGCCCGCCTTGCCGCCGGGTGCGGGCAGACCACGCCCCGTCAGGCGCAGTTGCTGACCCGCGTGCGTGTTAGGCGGCACTTTTAAGCGCACGGTTCCGCCGAGCGTGGGGACTTCCACTGTCGCACCGAGCACCGCTTCCCATGGCGCCAACGGCAAGTCGATATAAAGATCGTGTCCACTCAGCCGAAAGAGCGGGTGCGCAAGCAATGCAACGTTGAGATAAAGATCGCCATCGCGGCCGCCATTCATTCCCTTGCCGCCGCGGCCGGCAAGCCGCAGCCTTTGACCGTCCTTTGCGCCCTTGGGGATTCGCACTTTAAACACGCGCGGCACACGGCGGACGATTCCTTGTTTGTCGCGCTCGGGCACTGTCAGGTTAAGTTCGACCTCAGTACCAGCGTACGCGTCCGCCAAAGAAATCTGCGCGGTAACTTCATAATCTTCGCCGGGCATGCGCATCGGCGTCCCGCCGGGTCCGCCGCGCTGACGGCCTGACAATCCGGCGAACAGATCCGCGAGGTCCGCGTCATCGAACGAAAACTGCGCATCGCCGGACGGCCGGTTCCAGTTTGGCGGCGGCTGGAAATCTTCACCAGAGCGGTGGCTGCCAAGTTGATCGTAGGCCACTCGCTTCTCCGGATCTTTGAGCGTGTTATAGGCTTCGGCTACTTCCTTAAATTTTTCCTCGCCTTTCGGATCTTTCGAAACGTCGGGGTGATATTTGTGCGCGAGTTTTCGATAGGATTTTTTTATGTCTTCCGCAGTCGCGCCGCGTTCGATCCCGAGGATGCTGTAATAATCTTTATATTTCATCTATGCGCTCATTTAAACGTTGGAGACAACTTACCAGCGGCTGCTAGCGTGCAACCCCTGACAACTCTTCGAACAATAATCCCATCGATGCATTATCCAGTTCGCCGCGGCCGGACGAACACAGCGCCGCCAGCAGCTGCGCGCCCAACGCGGTGGCCGGCATAAAAGAACCGCACTCGACGCCGGCGGCCAACGCGAGCTTGATGTCCTTTAACATCAGGTTCGAACGGAAGCCCGGCGCGAGCGTGCCATCGAGCAGCCGCTTGCCGTGATTTTCGAGTATGAAACTTTTGGCCGTGCCGCCCATCAGCGCAGCGCGCACTTTATACGGATCGATATTCATTTTTTTGGCAAGCGCAAACGCTTCGGCCACGCCCATCATGGTGGCGGTATTCACGAGCTGGTTGCAGGCTTTGCACAACTGCCCGGCGCCGCTGCCGCCTATATGCGTGAATGTTTTGCCAATCGCTTTGAAGACCGGCATGCAGCGGTCGACGATTGCCGCATCGCCGCCGATCATGCATGACAGTGTGCCGTCAATTGCGCCTTGGGGACCACCGCTGATCGGTGAATCGATCAGGTGTGCGCCCTTGGCGCGCACGCGCTGCTCGAAGCCGACAGTCGCTGTCGCCGAAATAGTGCTGCAGTCTATGACTACCGCATCGTGCTTGATGGCATGCACTGCGCCGTCATCAGCGAACAGTACTTTTTCAACGTCCGGCGTGTCAGGCACGCACACGATGATCACCTCGGCCGCAGCGGCAACACCGGCGGGTGAGCCGCCGTCGATCGCGCCCGCCGCCAGCAGATCCTCGACTTTGCTTCGGCTGCGATTGTGAACTGTAACTTTGAATCCCGCCTTGAGCAGATTTTTAGCCATCGCCGCGCCCATGATGCCCAACCCGATGAAACCCACCGGAGTATTCGTTGTAACTGTCATATGCAAATCCCGTCATTGATATAATGCGTGCTGACAATTTAGAGCGTCGCTCGTGAATATACAAGCCGAACGGCCGCCCGCATTTGCCAACACGAAGCGCCGTCGAATAATTTTGGCTGCGTTTCTCGCGCATTCGCCAGCTCGCCTGCGCCTGTCTTACTAAAATGACTCTGACCGAATTGCGCTACATCGTGGCACTCGCGCGCGAACGCCACTTTGGCCGCGCTGCAGCCAAATGTTTCGTCAGCCAGCCGACGTTGTCCGTCGCCATCAAGAAGCTCGAAGAAGAACTCGGTGTCGCACTGTTCGAACGCCACCCGGCGGAGGTTGGCGTAACGCCATTGGGCGCCCGCATTATCGAACAGGCGCAGCGCGTCCTGGAAGAAACCGCCGCCATCAAGCAGATCGCGGCGCAAGGCAAAGACCAGCTTGCAACGCCGCTACGCGTGGGGGCGATATACACGGTTGGGCCTTATCTACTCCCGCAATTGATACCCGCCATGCACAAGCGCGCGCCGGCCATGCCGCTCCTGCTGCAGGAAAATTACACTGTAAAACTCGGCGAGTTGTTGCGGAGCGGCGCGCTGGACGTCGCGATCCTGTCTCTGCCATTCGCCGACGTCGGTATTCTCACGCAGGCCGTCTATGACGAGCCGTTTCGCGTTGTCATGCCGGCGACTCACGCATGGAGCAACAAGGCCAGCATTTCCGCTGCGCTACTCTGCAATGAAACGTTGCTTCTGCTTGGCGCGGGCAATTGTTTTCGAGACCAGGTGCTGCAGACCTGCCCTCGCACGCGCGGCCCCGGCATAAGCAATATGCAGCAGGCGCTCGAAGGCAGTTCGCTGGAGACCATTCGGCACATGGTTGCCTCGGGTGTGGGCATCACAGTTTTGCCGTCAACAGCCGCGGAAAGCAAGTCGGCGGCGAGCCGGCTGGTGGTAATAAAGCCATTCAGCGCACCTCAACCGAGTCGCCGCATCGTTCTCGCCTGGCGCGCCAGCTTTCCACGGCCTCAAGCCATCGAGGCGCTGCGGCAAGGCGTGCTTTCGTGCAAGTTGCCGGGCGTGGCTTTCCTCTCAATCGCGAGCGTTAAATCCGCGTAAGCGCTGACCTCACATTGCCCTTTGCCCCGAAGGCAATCCCCCTGGGGGACAAGCGGAAGGCCCGGGATGGGGATGGGTCAGTAACGGGCAATACTCCCAGGCGACACCCATCCCCACCTCCGGTCTTCCCCTTGAAGGGGAGGACAAGTATTGCGATAGTTATTACCTATCATTTATATTTATACAATCAATTGGATCAATCGTTGACCGCTGCTTAAGATGGCGCCAGTCAGAAGAGCAAACCGTGTCAACCATCACCAGGAGATTTTATGAAACTCGAATCAGTAACGATCAAAAACCTCGAATCAGCGTTTGCGGGCGAGTCGATGGCGCACATTAAATATCTGTATTTCGCAAAAATGTGCCGCGCCGCCGGCGACATCGAAACCGCCAGGGTCTTTGAGGAAACCGCCGCCCAGGAAGTTCAGCATGCATTCGGCCACCTCGACTTGCTTTACCCGGCCACCGAACTGACGCCGGCGAAGGCGCTTGAAATGGCGATTGCTGGCGAAACATACGAATACACCGAAATGTATCCGGGGTTCCGCCATCTTGCCGAGCAGGAAGGCAATTCACAGGCGGTCGCCGAGCTCGATGAGCAAATTGTGGAATCGAAGGAGCATGCGCAGCGCTTCCAGAACACGCTGACGAAGGCCGCGAAACGGTTTGCCGCGTTGACAAAAGTCGAAGAGCGCCACGCCAATCAATATCGGGCGACACTCGCAAAAATCGCCGCTTAACTGACGCTCAACAGGAGATACGAAATGAATAAATGGCAATGCATAGTGTGTGGATATACGTACGACGAAGCGGCCGGCGATCCGGAGCACGGCATCAAAGCGGGCACCCGCTGGGAAGACATTCCCGCCGACTGGGCGTGCCCCGATTGCGGTGTCGCGAAGGCGGATTTTGAGATGGTACTGCTGGCTGCCTAGAGCACCGCTTGAAGTAAAATGACGACCCTGACTTTGCCGGCCGAATAGCCGGCAAAGTTTTTCCTGAGCGTTTCATAATGGATGACAGTCGGAACGACTCAATCCTCCACCCCGGCCCCTGTCCTGAAGGAGAGGGTGAGAATGGCACTAAGCCGCTGTCGCGAATTAGTGAGAGATCAATAATACTGAGGCATCAGCAATATGAATCCCATCGTCATCGTCGGCAGCGGACTCGCCGGATACAACGTCGCGCGTGAACTGCGCAAGCTTGACAAGGAAACGCCGCTTACCCTGATTTCGGCCGACAGCGCGCAATTTTATTCGAAGCCGATGCTGTCGAGTGCGCTCGGTTCGGGCAAGGCGCCGGAGGCCATCGCCATGAACACCGCCGAGCAGATGAACGCGCAGCTTAATGCGACGATACGCGCGCATGTGCGGGTAACTGCAATTGAGCCCGCGCAGCACGCGGTGCATCTGTATCAGGAAACACTCCATTATTCAAAGCTCGTGCTGGCACTCGGCGCAGACCAGATCAGGCTCACGATCGCCGGCAACGCAGCCGAACGCGTGATGACCGTTAACGATTTGACCGACTACACGCAATTTCGCGCCACCATTGCCGGCAAAGAATCGATCGCCATCATCGGCGGCGGCTTGATTGGCTGTGAATTCGCCAACGATCTCACGAGCGGGGGCTTCAAAGTCAGCGTTATTGATATCGCGCCACAACCGCTGTCGCGCTTGCTGCCACCGGCAGGCGCCGCAATGATGCAAAGCAAGCTTGCCGCCCTCGGCGTCGAATGGCGTCTGGGCACCAGCGTCACTTCAATCGACAGCGCCGGTGAAAAACTGCGTCTCACGCTCGCGAACGGCGAGACCTTCGAGGTCGACGTCGTGTTGTCCGCGGTCGGGCTGCGTCCACGCATCGCGCTGGCGCAAGCCGCGGGCCTGAAAACGAATCGCGGCATCGTCGTCGCGCGCAGCCTGGCAACCAGCGATCCGGACGTCTATGCCCTCGGCGATTGCGCCGAAGTTGCCGGACTCGTGCTGCCGTACGTAATGCCCATCATGCACTCGGCGCGCGCATTGGCCGCGACTCTCGCCGGCAAACCGACTGCAGTGAGCTATCCGGCGATGCCAGTACTGGTGAAGACGCCGGCTTGTCCCACCATCGTGTCGCCGCCGGCAGCCGAAGCAAAGGGCGAGTGGATTGTCACCGCCGACGCGGAGGGCGTGAAATCTCTATATCAGGACGTAACGGGCAAGCTGCTAGGTTTTGCGCTGAACGGAAAAGCAACGGCCGAGCGCGCCACGCTGACACCGCAGTTGCCGCCTGTATTAAGTTGACTCGCGATTAGCCGGCCAGTTTCGCGCAATCACATCTTCGATCCACGCGATCTCCGCATCCAGCGTGCTGTACTCAATGCTACCGTCGTCCCTGCCCGTGCCTGCTTTGATCCGATGCAATGCGGCGGACCGCAAATTAGCGTCACTGACGGTATACCCAAGTCGTTTGTAGCGCTCGGTCTCGATGGCGATTTCTTCTCGCGGGCTGTTGCCAAACCAGAGCCATTGCGCGACAAAATCCTGCGCCAGTTTTTCGAGTTCACGAAAGTCGGCGGCGGCTATGGGATGCGCCGGTTCTAGCGCACGATATTCGGTATTGCCATTTAACGGCGCCCGCCACGAGCGGCTCCATTCCGCCGCCCCTTCAGTCGCCACCAGTTCGACGCCGCCGGTAGATGCATCGCGCGTAATACGAAACAGCGCATCTTCTTTGCCGGTCAGTACATAACCGCGGCACTCGTCGCGTCCGGTGCGAACCACCGCCATGCCGAGCGTGAGATAGCCACCTGGACTGACGCGAAGGGCCACTGCGAAGCCGGCGCCGGCGGCAGCAACATTTTCGACATTCTGCTTAGTGAGAGCGCCACGCGTAATCGTTGCCGTGCCGCGCACGCCACTGGCAAGGTCGACCCATTCGGCAGCGATAACCAGTTCGGGGAAATCGGCTGATGCCAGCGCAAACGGCGGAAACGGAATGCCGCCTGCCACCTTGAGATCGTAATGCAATGCGGCTGGCGCGTGCTGCTCTTCTACTTCGTCGCCGATCGAGTATTCCGCAAACAAAAGTTTAAGCCTGGCGTCGAACGCCTCTAATTGAGACGGCTCACCGCTGACCTTGAAAACCACATGGGTGAGCGTTACTGTCATCACGTATCTCTCGCATAAAAGCAGGCCAACCCCGCCACGAGCGCGCACGCGCCGAAGACCGCGAAGGCGATTGCGTAGCTCGCGGTCAGCGTAACGATCAGCCAGTAGATGAAAGGGCCAACCACGACGCCAAAATACGTCATGCCAAGCGTAGCTCCAGTCGCCTGCGCGATGTCGCCATTGGGTGCGATGCGCGCGACTTCAGCAACAAACACACCGTTCCAGCCAATTGCGCTCGCGCCAAACACCACGGCAAGCACGATCACGCCAACGTACGGCCATTGCGCCGACACCTGCGCCATCACAAACGCACATGCCGCCATCAATACACCGAGCCAACCTAATACCTTTCGCGCGTCGCCCACGTAATCAGCCACCGCGCCCCACAACACGCGGCCGACGATGCCGGCGAGCATGGCTGCAGAAAATACTGCGCCCGCCGTGACCAGCGTCAAGCCGGCGCGTTCAGTCAAAAACACGACGAGATAGCTCGTAAAGCACATCTGCACTGCCGCGTAGACGAAGGACACGAGCGCGAGATTGCGCAGAGCGGGTGCGGAAAATACCAGCCGCAACATCGCCGCGTGTGAAACTCGTCCCGCCTGCGCGGATGATGTGCGGCCCGCATCGTAATACTCGCGCTGCGGCTGCACGGCGAACGCCGTCAGTACGCACAAACCGCTCGCGGTCAGCGCCGCCGCCCGCCAGCCGAAATGCACAATCAAGTAAGGCACCAGCGCGCCGGCAATTGCACCGCCAAGCGGCACGCCGGTCTGGCGAATCGACATGATGATATTGCGCAGCCGGTCCGGCGCGCGCGTCGACAAAATGGTCGAGCTCGCCGGCGTGACAGGGCCGTAACCCATACCGAGCATGAGTGCGCCGATCACGCAAATTACGGGTGATGCAAACGCAAACAATGCGATGCCGCCCGCACTCCACATCAGCGACTGCTGGCTCACGCGCAGCGGCCCGTGCCGCGCAACCAGTGCGCCGCCCCTGGGGGCTGACAGACTCGCCGCCACGTACATGAGCGCGATGACAATACCGATTGCACTGGCGCTGACGCCAAGATCCGCCTGCGCGGCCGGTGCGAGCAAGGGCGGCGAAAACACCGCGACCGAGACGAGCGCCTGTACGAGCGTCGTGAGCGTGACGGCGACGATGAGCGCGCGCGTGTCGGTGTTAGTGGCGCTCATAGCCGAGCCGGCGAGAACGGTAGCGCAAGGGCATCGCCTACAGTCGTGGTCGATGCGGGCGAGGCGCCTGCAGTCTTAATTGATGCAGGCAAGGCGCCTGCGAGAAGTTGCATACCGCTAGCCGATAAATTTCACGAACGCGATCGCTGACCACGGGTTCGCCACGAATAACGCGGCGGGCACCACGCCCAGCAGGCACTTCGGCCCCTTAAAGTCTTTAAAGTAGCCGACCACGCATAGCGTTAATCCGCCGATCGCCAGCCACCAGCCTGCGATAAATCCGCCGGCCTGCACACCGTTGCGCTGGGTGAACAATTGATTATGCTGCACCGGCGTATCCGGAATGAAATAAGCCGCATAAACCATAGTGGCGACGAATATCGCCCACGCCACGAGCCCCGCGAACAAACCCCATTTCACGAACTGACCGCAGTTAAAATTTTTCATGGTTCACCTTTTCTTCGACGCAGCGCATCCCGCATCTGCATTTTTGTTGGCGACTTTTATAAACAAAAACTGCGGCATCTTCCCTGAAATGACATCGGATTCACCAGTATCGCCGACGTGCGAAGTATAACTTTATGAGCGGGTTAAAAACTTTCTCTCGCCCCGCATTAGTGGGTAAGAGAAAGGGGGGAAATGCATTTCCAGATCGCACTACTCGGGCTTTGCGCCTGAAGTTTTAATCACCTTCGCCCATTTTTCGATATCGGCGCGCAGAATTTCCCTGAACGCCTCGGGCGAAGTCGGCATCGGCTCGAGACCCTGCACCTCGAACTGCGCCTTGAGCATGGCGGAATTGAGAACGGCTAAGGTTTCCTTGTGCAGCTTCGCCAGGATCGGCTTCGGCGTGCCACTGGTGACGAGCATGCCATACCAGCCGCTGCTCTCGTACCCCGGCACGCCGGACTCGATGACGGTCGGCGTGTCCGGAAACATGTAAAAGCGCTTCGCGGTTGTGACCGCAAGCAATCTCAGCCGGCCTGCTTTCACGTGGGGCAAAGCGGTCGACACGTTCGATATCACCAGCTGCACTTGTCCGCCAAGCAGATCAATGATTGCAGGCCCGAGACCCTTGTACGGGATGTGCAGCATGTCGATTTTCGACATTTGCAGAAACAACACCGTAACGAGATGGCTCGTGCTGCCGATACCGCCGGAGCCGTAGCTGATTTGACCGGGCTTCACGCGCGCGAGCGCGAGCAAGTCCGTCATTGTCTTCGGGGCGCCCGACGGATGCACTACGACGATGTTGGGCTGCGCGCCGACCATGGTCACCGGCGTCAAATCTTTCAAGGTGTCGTACGGCAGCTTCGGATACAGCACCGCATTGACGGCCAGGCCCATGCTGGCGATCAGCAGCGTATGACCGTCCGGCGGCGCCTTGGCGACGAGGTCGGCGCCTATGGTACCGCCCGCGCCGCCGCGGTTGTCGACCACGACTGGCTGACCGAGCGATTCACTTAAGCGGACCGCGACAATGCGCGCGACCACATCGTTGGCGCCGCCCGGTGCGAATGGCACCATCAGACGGATGGGCTTGTTGGGATACTGTTGTGCGCTGGCTGCGGTGGAGAAAACAAATCCCGCGATTACTGCCAATACCGCCGCATTACCTATCAGTTTCAATCGGGAATCCTCTCCTGAAGCAGGCGCATCGCTGCTTTTGTTCACAAGGCAGGCGGAGCGCCTGCGCTACATTGATGTCTTTTCCACCGTCAATCCGTGAGCTGCTTGACGAATTGCTCAACGAAGCCGAGCGTTACCTTGCGCATTTGCTCGGGCGTGAGATTGCTGATGGGATGCGGCAACTCGATAAACGGATGGCCGTCCATGCCTTTGGCGCGGAACGAATGAATCGCTGCATTCTTGAACGTCGAGGTCAGAAATACCGTCGCGGGAATGCCGCGTTTTTCGAACTCCACTGCGTCGTGCACACTGCACAACGTGCATGACCCTCATCCACCGACCGCGGCAGCGGCCACCTGCACTCTCTTCGCCATCGAGTCGAGCTGCGCAGCGGTCGCCGGCTTCGAAAACGCTTCCTTCTTCTCGATGATGACTTCCTTCACGCCGTAACGCGTTTTCAACTCGTGCGCAATCGTTTCCAGGATCACGTCGGCCTGCTCTTTGGTGTTGTCGATAAGACCGACCACCTTGCCGACCAGATCGATCGGCCGCCGCGCGAGCGGTATCTTAGTTTTGTTGCCACCCGCGCTCGGGTCGACAAACCATAATTCATTTGACATTAACTTCTCCCATGTTACAGAGTGAGTGAGTAATTGGATGATTCTGTAATTGCGTGATTGAGTGATTGAGGAACTTCATCACCTAATCACCCAGTCACTCTACGGCGTACTTGCCATGCACCGCACGGCTCGTTTCATTCCACCCGTGACACACCGCGGTGATCGGACCAAAACCGCCGGCGACGATCAGATGCAGGCCCGCGGGATCCTTGACGG
>JANYCE010000034.1 GCA_025360445.1 Betaproteobacteria bacterium | reverse complement strand
TGGCCGAGCACGCGCGTGATGCCGAAGTCTTCCATTTCGGCGAGCGCGCGGCGCAATACCGCGTCCATAAAAAAAACGTGCGAGACGCCGTGCGCCTTCAACAGTTGCGCGACGAGGCGCGCGCCTTTCATCTTTGCCATTTTTACCCCCTGATTGATTCGGAAATCCGTTGCGGGCCCGCTGCGGGCGCTCTGTTTTTGATCGCTGCGCCGCGTGGGCGCGGCGGGCGCTTGGGATTTTTTCCATCTTAGCAGGTTGCCCCGCCTGTTGCATCGTGCCGGGCGCGGGACGCGGCGTTTGTTATGATGGCGCCTCAATCGACGGGGGGAACGTAACATGATGACTGCCGCTTCGGCGCGTTTATATACGCGCTACAACGCATGGGCCGACAAGGTGATGTTCGACGCGGCGGCGAAGCTGCCGCCGGGTGAAGACGTCAAGCCGCGGGTGAGTCTGTTCAAGAATATCGTGCACACGCTCAACCACAATTACATCATCGACCAGATCTGGCGCGGCCATCTCGAAGGGCGCGACCACGGCTACACCGTGCGCAACACGCCCGACCATCCGTCACTTGCCGACCTCTGGACGAAGCAGCACGAGGCGCACCAGTGGTACATCGCCTGGGCCGACGGCATGACCGATGCGTTGGTTGACGAGCGCATCAACTACGAACTGATCGGCGGCAACAAGGGTTCGATGACGCGCGGCGAAATCTTGATGCATATCGTGACCCACCATTCGTACCACCGCGGTTTCGCCGCCGATTTGTTTTTCCAGGTGCCGGGCCATCGCGCGCCGACCATGGACCTGCCGGTCTATTTTCGCGACGCACCGCCGGAATACCGCTGCTGAGCGGGTTTCTATTTTCTGGATTGTGCGGGATATATTGCGCTGTAGCCCGCTTTGGTAGGGCGGAAAAGCGCAGCGCCTTCCGCCGTATGGCGGTGCTAAAAAATCTCATTCGGCGGATTACGCTTCGCTCATCCGCCCTACGGATCAGTCGGGAAAATTTGCCGCGGCGCATGCAATACTTACTAATATGTAAGGCGGAAAAGCGCAGCGCCTTCCGTCGTATGGCGGTGCTAAAAAATCTCATCCGGCGGATTACGCTTCGCTCATCCGCCCTACGGAGCAGTCGGGAAAATTTGCCGCGGCGCATGCAATATTCACTAATATGTAGGGCGGAAAAGCGCAGCGCCTTCCGCCGGATGGCTGTTTAGCATACGAGCCACATATGCCCGACTATCGCCGCAACCGCGTCGCCGGGGGTACGTTTTTCTTCACCGTCAATCTGCTGGAACGCAGGCTTGATCTGCTGACAAGGCATATTGATGCCCTTCGGAACGCGGTCCGGAGCGTGCGCAACCGCCGGCCGTTTCATATCGACGCATGGGTGGTCTTACACGACCATCTGCATTGCATCTGGACTTTGCCACCAGGCGACGCGGACTTTTCGGCACGATGGAAGGCAATAAAGATTGCGTTTGCAAAATCGCTGTCGCCAACCGAGCGTTTATCACCGGTTCGTCGGATTAAAGGTGAGCGTGGCATTTGGCAGAGGCGTTTCTGGGAACATACGATCCGCGACGATCAGGATTACGCGGCGCATATGGATTATATGCATTACAACCCGGTGAAGCATGGCCACGTCGCGCGCGTCAGCGAGTGGCCTCATTCGTCGTTTCATCGCTGCGTCGAGGCGGGTATTTATCCGGAAGACTGGGGCGTTGGTGAGTCAATCGAAAAGGATTTTGGTGAGCGGGCAGATTAAAAACCATGCGGCGGAAGGCGCTTCGCTTTTCCGCCCTACCAAACCGATCGCTTCTCTGCGGCGCCGTATGAAAGGGCTTTGCAAACACTGGATGAGCGATTTCCTGAGATACAATCGCTACCTGCAAGAAACCAGCTACAAATAAACTCAGGAGGAGTCCGCCTTGAACGCTGCAACAGGCAAGAATTTGCAACACTTTCAGTATTTTCCCGGCGACTACCGCTGGTCGGCGGAGATGCTCGTCGTATTAAGCACGGCAAATTTCGGCGGCGCCGATCTTTCTGAAGTCGACCGCGTCGGTCGCGCGCTCAAAGACAAGGTCGGCGACGATGAGGCGTGGTTTGAAGAGTGGTGCAAAGCCGCCGACATTCTGCGCGGCCGTGCCGAGAACGCAGTGGCGAAGAAGCATGTGCTGACCGCGGCGTCGAATTACCTGCGCGCCTGTTTCTACTATCAGATCGGCGATCACTCGCGCCAGCCGAAAGACCAGCTGGCGCTTGATGTCTACAAGCAATCGCTCGAATGTTTTGCCAATTTCATGAAATACAGCGACCGTCCGCGCATCGAGCGTGTTGAGTTGCCGTTCAAGGGCGGTTCGTTTCCGGCTTATTTCGTGCACGCGGAAAACACCACCGAGAAGCGCAATCCGGCAGTGGTGCGCTTCGGTGGTTTCGATACGCAAAAAGAAATCCAGTATCTGCGCGGCATACCGGATCTGACGCGGCGCGGCTTTTCCT
>JANYCE010000426.1 GCA_025360445.1 Betaproteobacteria bacterium | reverse complement strand
CGAAAAACTCGTTCCCTTGCAGGTCAATCTTTCCAATTTTCGTCTCTGTCACTTCGAAACGCACTTCACCGCGCTCCAATTCCTGCTCTGGAAGGCTCACCTGAACGACACCCCAGCCCGCCTTCTGGTATGCAGCCTGCAACGCTTCTAATGCCCGCTGCACATCAGCGAAGTCCTTGCCCTTGCCGGTGAACGCCGCCAATGCCCTGCTTATGTGGAGCGGTTCGAGCAGCGTATTGCCTACGACAAGGTAGCGGTCAATATCGAACTTCAGCGGTGCCGGCGCGACGGTGGTTACCGTGGATCCAGCCGATTCGACCTGCGCGGCGACCATCGCCGGAACAAAAATGGGAACAACAAGAACGATACGGAGCCCGACAAACCTCGCTGCTTTGAAAAAACAATATGCCATCGTATCCATAAGCGTTCTTATTTTGGTTCTTTCGAACGGCACTAAATGCTATTTTTTCATTATATATGAATGGATTAAAATCGGAAGTTGGCCTTAAGTAACGGCTCGACACCGAGTCGCTTTCGCTGCGAAAATGTGGTTTTTTTAGCAAGTCGATTTTAAATAGACCCTCTTGAAAGCTGCCCAATGACCAAAACTACCAAGCACTCCCGCCTTCTGATCCTTGGGTCAGGACCGGCCGGTTACTCCGCCGCCGTGTATGCGGCGCGCGCTAATCTCAAACCCGTATTAATCACCGGAATGGCGCAGGGCGGACAGCTGATGACAACGACGGATGTCGACAATTGGCCGGCCGATGCTCTCGGTGTCCAGGGTCCGGAATTAATGGAACGCTTTCAAAAGCACGCGGAACGTTTTAAAACGGAGATTATTTTCGATCAGATACACACGGTTAAGCTGACCGAGAAGCCGTTTACGCTGATTGGTGATAACAGCACGTATACGTGTGACGCATTGATTATCGCCACCGGCGCGTCTGCGATGTATCTGGGCTTGCCGTCTGAAGAAGCGTTTATGGGTCGTGGGGTTTCCGGCTGCGCAACGTGTGACGGCTTTTTCTACAAAGAGCAGGACGTCGCGGTGATCGGCGGCGGCAATACGGCCGTCGAAGAGGCGTTGTATCTTTCGAACATTGCCAGGCATGTGACGGTTGTGCATCGGCGCGACAAATTCCGGGCTGAAGCGATCCTCGTCGACAAGCTAAACGAGAAAGTTGCAGCCGGCAAAGCCACTCTGCTGTGGGATCACGTGCTGGACGAAGTGCTTGGTGATCAGTCAGGGGTCACTGGCATGCGTGTGAAAAACATCAAAAGCGGCGCCACGGAAGATAAAAAGCTGCAGGGTGTGTTCATTGCTATCGGACACCGGCCCAACACCGAGATATTCGCGGGCCAGGTGGAGATGAAAAATGGCTACATCACCACTCAAAGCGGTCTCAATGGCGGTGCGACGGCTACCAGCATTCCGGGCGTGTTTGCCGCAGGTGACGTGCAGGATCACGTCTATCGTCAAGCGGTGACCAGTGCAGGCACCGGCTGCATGGCCGCGCTCGATGCGCAAAAGTATCTCGAATCCCTCGCCGGGTAATTAACGGACTTTTGCGAACAGTAATGGGGTCGGCAAGGCGAAGTGTCGAAAAAACCTGCCAATCCTGCTGATGCTGACGGCGACGTGCTCGAGAAATTGTTTTCCGATGTCACGCCGCTACCCGCACATGGTCGAGTTTTACATCCAGTCGAGCGGCGGACGCCCGCCCCTCAACCGCGGCCCCACGATGAACGCGCGCCCCTAACCGACAGCCTCAGCGATCACATCACGTCGGACATCGGAACCGACAGCGGCGACCCGCTGGTTTACATGCGCAATGGACTGTCGCCGCAGACACTCAGAAAACTTCGCCGCGGCCACTGGGTGATCGATGCCGAGCTCGATCTGCATGGCCACACGACAATCGAGGCGCGCGAAAGCCTGGTTCAATTTTTAACCGGGTGCCTGGGCCGTGGCGCGCGCTGCGTGCGCATCATCCATGGCAGAGGACTGCGCTCAAAAAATAGCGCGCCGGTATTAAAAACGAAAGTCGCCAACTGGCTGATACAGCGCAACGAAGTGCTGGCGTTTTGCCAGGCGCGCCAGGGCGACGGGGGCGCCGGCGCGGTAATGGTTTTGCTTAAAGCGGACGCTGAAAAACGCGATTGACGATCACGCTGCTGCGGGAAAAACTGGCGTTACAACAACTTAAATTGCCGCTTCGTCGGTCTCACCCGTGCGTATCCGGATCACCTGATTGACGCTGGTGATGAAAATCTTGCCGTCGCCGATTTTTCCGGTGCGCGCGGCTTTCACGATCGCATCGACGGCCGCCTCGAGCATGCTCTCCGCTATAACGACTTCTATTTTGACCTTGGGCAGAAAATCGACCACGTATTCGGCGCCGCGATAGAGTTCGGTATGGCCTTTTTGGCGCCCGAATCCCTTCACTTCCGTTACCGTCAACCCGCTGACACCGATTTCGGACAGCGCCTCGCGCACCTCGTCGAGCTTGAACGGTTTAAATATCGCTTCGATTTTTTTCATAAGTGTTCCCCGCTGTCATGACCGGCGGCATGCCGCGACCGGATTCCGGCATAGTATAAGGCCTCACGGCACTCGATTAAACCGTCAGTTTCTAATCAAAACTGATGGCGATATTTATTCGTGACCGGGTAACGCCAATCTTTGCCAAACCCGCGTGGTGTGATGCGCACTCCAATCGGCGCCTGACGTCGCTTGTATTCGCTAATGCGCAATAGATGGGTGACCCGTTCAATGTCTTTGCGGCTATAGCCATGAGCCTCTATCTCCGGCAAACCTTCGTTGTGCTCGACGTACGCTTCCATAATGCCGTCGAGCACGTCATAAGGCGGCAGGCTCTGCTGATCGGTTTGATCGGCCCGCAACTCGGCCGATGGGGCGCGCGTAATTACCCGCACAGGAATCACCGGCGACAATGTGTTGCGGTAATTGGACAACCGGTACACGAGCATTTTGCTGATATCTTTAAGCACTGCAAATCCACCGGCCATGTCGCCGTACAAGGTTGCAAACCCCGTACCCATCTCGCTCTTATTGCCTGTCGTCAGCACGATCGAGCCCGATTTGTTCGACAGTGCCATCAACAAGGTGCCGCGTATGCGGGCTTGCAGATTTTCTTCCGTCGTATCGGTTGACAGTCCGGCGAATTGCGGCGCAAGCGCGGTGTTAAACGCGTCGAACATCGGCTTTATCTCTATGACCGAGTAGCGCACGCCAAGCGCTTCAGCTTCCGCACGGGCGTCGTTCAGGCTTATGTCAGCGGTGTATTGCGATGGCATCATCACTGCGTGAACGTTGGCGGGGCCAAGCGCGTCCGCCGCAATCGCCGCCGTCAATGCAGAATCGATACCGCCGGACAAGCCCAGCAGCACGCCGGGAAATCCATTCTTCGTCACGTAGTCGCGTACGCCCAGGCACAGGGCGTCATAAACGTCGGCCTCGACAGATCGTTCCGGCTCCACTTCGCCTGCGAGCGGCGTGCCGTTTTTAATGGTGACCACGGCGAGTGCCTCTTTAAACATTGGCAACTGATGCGTGACGGCGCCGTTGCGGTCGAGCACGAACGATGCGCCGTCAAACACCAATTCGTCCTGGCCGCCGACCATGTTGGCGTAGATCAGCGGAAACCCGTTTTCGGCCACACGCTCGCGCATAACATCGTAGCGCGTATGCTGCTTGCGCAGGTGATAAGGCGAGGCATTCAAAACGAGCAACACTTGTGCGCCCGCCGCGCGAGCAGCCCGCGGCGCGGCCGCCTCCCAGGTGTCTTCACAAACATTGACGCCGATGGTGACGCCGTCGATCTCGAACACGCACGGCTGATCACCCTCTGCGAAATAGCGCTGTTCATCGAACACCGTGT
Organism: Betaproteobacteria bacterium; assembly: GCA_025360445.1. Classification (GTDB taxonomy): domain Bacteria; phylum Pseudomonadota; class Gammaproteobacteria; order Burkholderiales; family SG8-41; genus PALSA-1004. Next base: position 8,969 of record JANYCE010000426.1, on the reverse strand, counting down.
CATTGGGCAATGTGTGCTTATGATAGGTTTGCACGATTCTGCCTTCCTGAATCACCGATGCTGCGTTGTAGCGCTTGCGCCCGACCTGGTGCGGATGGCCGACGACCAGCGTGATGCCTTGGATGTTGCCGGCGATCTGCGCGAGTGCGATATCGCAGCTTTGGTAAAAGTCGTCACGCAGCAAAAGGTCTTCGGGCGGATAGCCGCACAACGCGAGTTCCGGCGTGACCACTATGTCCGCCGCCTGACTGCGCGCTCGCGCGACAAAGTCAAGAATTCTCGCAGCGTTGCCGCTGAAATCTCCGACCGTGCAGTTGATTTGAGCAATCGCGATTTTCATTTTGCTAATATATCATCAAGGTCAAACTTTTTTTTGCATCCAAAAATTTTCAGTGAAGCTGGCAGAACCAATTGTGGAAGTACGCGACTCGATTGCGGCCATTGCCCCGGCCGAGTGGAATCGGCTCGCGGGCGACGATCCGTTTTTACGCCATGAATTTTTACATGCCCTGCATGAAACCGGGTGCGCGAGCGCTAAAACCGGGTGGGCGCCAAGTTATCTGATTCTGCGCGAGTCAGGTACGTTGACCGGCGCAATGCCGCTTTATCTCAAATCACATTCTTATGGAGAGTATGTATTCGACTGGGCGTGGGCGGATGCCTACGAGCGGCACGGGCTCGCCTATTATCCAAAGCTCTTAAGCGCGGTGCCTTTCACGCCGGTCGCCGGCAACCGCCTGTTGGCCGACACGCCGGCACGCCGGCAATTGTTAATCAATGCTTGCCTTCAACTGGCACGCGAAACAAATGTTTCGTCTTTGCATTGCCTTTACCCGGGGTCGGGGCAGGCGGATGAACTGCAGGAACGCGGCCTCGTGCTCAGGCATGGTGTGCAGTTCCATTGGCGCAATAATCAATACGCTGACTTTGACGGATTTCTCGCTACTTTTAATCACGACAAACGCAAAAAGATCAAACAGGAGCGGCGCCGCGTCCGCGAAGCCGGCATCGCGTTCGAGTGGTATAGCGGACCCGCTATTACTGACGCATTGTGGGTATTCTTCAATCGCTGTTATCGCGAGACCTACCGCCAGCATCACTCCACACCTTATCTAAATCTGGATTTTTTTCGCGCGCTCGGCCGCGGCATGCCCGAAAATCTCGCGTTGATCGTCGCCATGCGCGATGGCAGGCCGATTGCGGCATCGCTCAACATTCACAACGGCAGGCGCCTGTGCGGGCGTTATTGGGGCGCTCTCGAATACCACCCTTCGCTACATTTCGAGAGCTGCTACTACCAGGTTATCGAATTCTGCATTGCGAACGGAATTGAGGTCTTTGAAGGCGGCGCGCAGGGGGAGCACAAAATTGCGCGGGGCTTGTTGCCGGTTGAAACACATTCGGCGCACTGGCTCGCGCATCCGCAGTTTGCCGCCGCGATCGAGGAATTCCTGCAGCGTGAAACGCGCGGCGTTGCGATTTACATCGATGAGTTGAACGAGCGCACACCGTTTAAGCAGACGGCGTCCACGCCTCGCGAAGCACAATAAAAACGGCGCACATGGAGTGCGCCGTTTTTACGTAGATACTCGGTTACTTCTTTGCTTCAGCCGGCGCGGTCAAAGGTGCGGGTGCAGGCGCGGGGGCCGTAGCGGCAGGTGCCGGTGCGAGTGCCGGTGCGGCGGCCGGTTTAGCCAGAGCCGGCGCTGCCGAGAGTCCCAAATCAGCCAGCAGGCGCTGGGTGGCGGCCTGTATATTTTTTTCTTTCTCGGGCCACGCCTGTTTGAGGCCGTCCAGCAGCTCTTTCACCCTGACTGCATTCGGCGTCGCTGCGCCAAGCTCAGCCGCCATCGCGTCCATTTCAGAATTCATGGACAAGCGCACGCCATCGAGCGACGCGCGAAATCCATCACGCACGGCAAGAATTGCGCGCGCACTGTCGAGCGTCTTCGCACTGTCATCGGGGACCGGCGGTGTCACTGCTGGCTGGCCGGTGACCGGCGCGGCCGGTGCAACTGCCGGAACTGCCGCGCCAGGAGCCATGATGAGCTTGCCGAGCTCGCGGCCATATTTTTTCGACGCCTCGTCATTAGTTTTGCGCAAGCGATCGGCGTTTTGCATAGCCTGATCTTTTTCCTGAGTCGTAGCCGCCAGCTTTTGATTTACCTCGTCAACCTGCATCATGCCGTAACTGATGCCGCCCGCCGCGCCGATGAGCAACGTCACCAGGCCCACGATGACCAGTTTCCCTTTATCGTTCATTTTTTTCATCTCCCTTAAATTAATCAATATTCTGGATGCCGGAGTCGAAGCGCATGGCAACGAGCCGCAGTGGTGAAATAATATCATGCGGCGTATCGAGCTATTGCGACATAAAGCGACATACCCACTGCCAATCCCGCCATTGACGTATTTTTCAACCTTGATTTATTGCCGTATAGTACGCAGTCCTAACCCGCTACTTTTATTGAATCCGCCTTGAAGTTCTGCAGCAATTGCGGCGCCACCGTTGAACTGCGAGTACCCGAAGGCGACTCGTTGCCGCGCTTCGTATGCGGTAAGTGCGACGTCATCCATTATCAAAACCCGCGCATGATCGTCGGCTGCATTCCTGAATGGGAAGACAAGATCCTGTTGTGCCGCCGCGCGATCGAGCCGCGTTACGGCCTCTGGACGGTGCCCGCGGGCTTCATGGAAAACGGTGAGACCACTTATCAGGGCGCGGCGCGCGAAACGCTTGAAGAAGCGAATGCGCGGGTCGAAGTCGGGCAACTTTATGCGCTCTACAACATTCCGCACATTAATCAGGTTTACATCCTGTTTCGTGCGCGGCTGCTCGATGGAGAATTCAGCGCGGGTGCAGAAACGCTGGAGACAGCGCTGTTCGACGAACGCGAAATCCCGTGGGAGAAACTCGCGTTTGCGACTGTGCGAAACACGCTCAGGCAGTACTACACTGACCGTGCCGTCGGCGACTACCAATTTCACATGGGCACGATCGAACCGCTCGCGCGGCCCGCTGCAGGACCTTAGCTTTTTTCAATATTACAGCGCGATTTCTAAGCGGCGCGCAGCGCATCGATAATCGGCAGCCGCGCCGCCTGCATCGCTGGCAAAAAACCGCCGACGAGCCCCATTACCAGCGCAAATGCCAGAGTCTTGGCGGCGATTCCCGGGGTTAGCGAGAAACTGAACGCGAGCTCGGAAAACGATTGCCAGTTCATCGTCGAGATCGTAAAGAACTGCATAAAGGACGCCAGAAACAGGCCGCCGCAGCCGCCGACAAACCCCAGCAGTATTGCTTCAAACATAAACGCCGCCATCACGCTGCCCTGGCGGAATCCGAGCGCGCGTAACGTGCCGATTTCGGCCGTGCGGCTTGCCACCGACGCATACATTGTGATCATTGCGCCGATCACCGCCCCGACCGAAAAAATTATCGACAAAGTCAGCCCCAGATAGCGGATAAAGCCCGCCAGCATCTCCGACTGGTCAGCGTAAAACATCGTCTCGCGTTTGGCCTCCACGGTTAGCCGTTGATCGCTTTCGAGGCGCGCTTTGACCGCATTAAAGCTGGCCGGGTCATCGAGCTTTATCAAGAGCGCCGAATAAACCGGGCGCCGGAACGCCTGCATAAGCTGGTCCGAGTCGCCCCAAATTTCGGAATCGAACCCGCTTTTGCCCGCGTCGAACGTGCCGACGACACGCCACTCGCGTTGCCCAAACCAGAGTGTTTCACCAATGCCCGCCCCTTTAAAGCGCTCCGCGGCGTTGCGGCCGGCGACTATTTCAGAGGCGCCGGGGCTGAACATCCGGCCGGCGATAATTTTCGCCTGCGGGCGCAACGTTAAACCGCGCGGTGCGACGCCGCGGACCATGACGTTGGTCGGCTTGCCGGAATCGCGCTTGTTGAGATTGACGAGGACGACCGTTTCTTTGGACACCATGCGCTCGCCATCGGCACCGACCGCGACCTCCGGCTGGCTTTCGATCAACGCCGCTTGCGGACGATCGATGGCGCTTTGCACTTCGGTCTGGGCCGAGCGGCGTATTACCACGACGTTATCGTATGAGCCTGTCTCAACCAGCGTTTTGCGCAGCCCCTCCTCCAGCATGAGCACCGTCGCGAATACAAAAACGACCAATGCCATGCCGCCGGCCGTTAACAGTGTCGTCAGCCGGCGCATCCATAAATTACGCAGCGTGTAGGAAAGCGGAATTTTCATCAGCCGACGCTGCGTAATCCGTCAACGATCCGGATATTCGCCGCGCGCACGCACGGCAACAATGCAGCTACGAAGCCGACCAGCAGGCCCGCAGATATCTGCATGATGAGTGTTTCGGAATTTACGTAGAACACCGGAAAGAGCGTGCCCATTGCCATGCTGAATTTATCGGCGGCCGGGAATGTGAGGGCAATTCCCAGTGCCGAGCCAAAACCTGCAATCGCGAGCGATTCGCCGAATATGAGGATGGCCAGGTGGCCGGGCCCGAATCCCAGCGCTTTAAGCGTCGCGTATTCGGCCATGCGCTCGCGGACTGTCATTGCCATCGTGTTCGCCATCACGGCCATGATGATGAATATCACGAGGAAAGAAACAATCTTGATCGCCACGACGATCGCCTCGGTCATTGAGACGAATCCGAGCTGAAATGCCCGCTCTGTTTCAGTGAGCGTTTCGGCGAGGGAATTCTTGAATTCGCGATCGACCGCGGCAGCCACTTCGGCGGCGCGGTCGGCGCTCGCGAGTGAAATGACGTAAACGCCTACCGAATTGGCGCGGCGCGACGCGGTTTTCTTCATCGTTTCATTCAAATAATCCCAGTGAAAGAAAAATTGCGAAGTGTCAGTGATCTTCTCGCTGCCGTCGTAGATTCCGCGCACTACGAACTCCCAGGTGCCCGGAAATATAGTGCCGCGCAAACTCACCTGGTCCCCCACTTTAAAACCGTACGCATCGACCAGTTTGCGCCCGACTAACGCCGCCTTGCGATCGCGCTGAAAATCGCGCATCTGATCAGGCGGCACGAGATACTCGGGATAGAGATCGAAGTAAGTCGAGGCTTGCACCGCAAACTGCGGGAAGAAATTCTTCTCCGTTACATACACGCCACCAAACCAGTTAGCGTGCGACACCGCCTTGACGCCTTCAATCTGGCGGATCTTCGACGAGTACGTCAACGGCATTGAAAACACAAGCGAAATAGAATTGCGCGTGATGAGACGAGTCTTGGAGGCGGCGTCTGAACCGTGATACCACGCGTCGACCACGGTGCGCAGCAAGCCGAATGCAAGTATGGCCACGACAATACCTAGCACCGTCAGGCCGGTGCGCAATTTGTGCCGCATCGCATTGCGCAAAATAAGTTTGAAATAGTGCATGGCCGTGAGATCGAGAAAACGAGGAATGAGCTTTAGGAATCAAGGATGCGGAATGATTTCGAGGATGAGCGAGGCGGATATTACCTACTCCTGATTTTTTTAATCGTCGATCCTCAATTTAGAATCCTCAAGCTTGCCTCAACTCTCCTTTATCAAGGTGCTGCACGGTGCGCGCTTTCGCGGCGGAATGGGGATCGTGCGTCACCATGATGATTGTTTTGCCGAGTTCCCGATTTAACTGATCAAGCATCTTCAGAACATCCTCGGCGGCAACGCGGTCCAGATCCCCGGTCGGCTCGTCCGCAACCAGAATGGTCGGGTCGGTGATAATCGCGCGCGCTATCGCCACCCGCTGCTGCTGACCACCTGACAATTCAGAAGGGAAGTGCTCCATGCGATCCGACAGTCCGACCATCGATAGCGCCGCATTCACATGATCGGCGCGTTCGCGTGCAGGTAAATCGGTTAGAAGCAGCGGCAGTTCGACATTCTCGAATGCGGTGAGCACTGGCATCAGATTGTAAAACTGAAAAATAAAGCCGACATTGCGCGACCGCCAGTTCGCAAGCTCGGCTTCACCGAGCGCGGTGATATCGATACCGCCGACCCGCAATATGCCGCTGTCCGGCTTGTCGATTCCCGCAATCAAGTTGAGCAGCGTGCTCTTGCCCGATCCGGACGGGCCCATCAAGGCCACGTAGTCGCCGGCCGCGATGTCGAACGTGATATTCGTCAGCACCGGCACGATCTGATCGCCGCGCCGATACGATTTCGCAAGGTTGCGTATTTCGACAACCGGCTGCGCGATTTGATTCATACAGAAAAACCCGCGCGTGGATTGGCAGCGAGGTTTTTCACTTCGCCGACGACGTTATCCGAGCGCCCTCATGTAATTTTTCGGATGGTCGCATCACCACGCGATCCCCAACGGCGACGCCCGCACGAACCTCGATCATTTCGCCGATTTTGGCGCCAGTCTCCACCGTCACCTGCGCGACTTTGTCGCCCTTAATCAGGAACACGACATTTTTGCCGTCGCGCTCGACGATGGCTGACGGCTGCAATACGGTGCGCGCCTTGCGCTCGGCTTCCGGCATCTCTTGCGACAAAAACGAAACCTTGGCGCTCATTTCAGGAAGTATCCGCGGATCGAGTTCGTTGAATCGAATTTTCGCCATCACTGTTGCTTTCGCCCGATCGACCGTCGGCACCATACGCAGGAGACGGCCGCGAAATCGCTCGCCCGGCAAGGCGTCGAGCTGAATCTCGCACGGTTGATCCAGCTTTATTTTTTCGAGGTTCGACTCAGAAACATCGGCCTCAACCTCGAGCGTCGTCATGTCCGCCATGGTGACTACGGCAGCCTGCGAACCGAGCGCGGAAGAAAAAGGCGTTATCACGTCGCCGACGTTGGCATTCTTGGTGAGCACAACGCCCTCGAAAGGCGCCCGGATCAACGTTTGCTCGACACCCACCGCCGTGGCGCGGTGATTGGCTTGAGCCACTGCGATCGAAGCACGGTAGCCGGAGATTGCGGACTTCGCTTTCTCGAACCGCGACACTGCCGAATCATGCGCCGCTTGCGACACGAAGTTTTTCGCGAGCAAATCGCGCGAGCGATTTAAGTTGCGCTCGGCCTCGTTGAACTCCGCCTGGCCTTGCTCGAAGTTCGCTTTCGCAAGCTCAATATTGGCAGCGGCCTGCTGCATCGTTGCCGTAACGTCGCCACTTTCGAGACGCGCGAGCACTTCACCTGCCTTGACGCGTGAACCTTCGCGCACGCCGAGCCATTCCAGACGGCCGGTTGCCTTCGAAGCGACGGCCGCCTTGCGTTGGGCGACCACATAACCGGTTGCATTGAGTAAAGTAAATGACTGCGACGGATAAGCCATCGATACAGTTACAGGCTCTACGGAGACCGCCGCATTCATGCTGCGATATATGAGGCCGGCGGCAATCGCGAGCATGATGAACACGATGATCGGCCAACTTCTTCGCCGGCGGCGCGGCGCGCCCGCCGATGGCGTGCCAGCGCGATTAATAGAAAGCTTTGAAATATCGAAATCTGCCATGGTTTTTCTCGAGGGTGTTTGCCGGAGACCTGCGCGGCGCCGTGATGGCACAAATTTTATCAAAAGACCGTTGGCGCCGCCCCGCTACTTCGCTGCGGAGTGCTGCAACGAGGCCGGCCGGCGAAAGACCGCCAATAGGTTGCAGTTTTGATGGACGATTCGCCGATGCCTTTTATCAGTCCGCCGATAAAAGTCGAATTAGAGTTGGCACATCAATCTCGGATAAACGTCAGGCACGCGCGCAATTTCTCTTCGCGTGGCACCTGACGCTATAGATCTACACCTTTGCAAAACTCTCTCATGTCAGGCACCGCTTCAATGGTCATGCAGGCATCGTACACCCGTCGCGCATTTGCACTTCCCCATATCGGCGCGGCAAGTTGGTTAAATTTTCCTTCGATATCCGCCGCGCTGTGCGGATTGCCGGCTTCACCTTTGGTGACCTCGCAATGTCCGTGGAACATTTGTCCGTCTTTGCACACGATAGCGAGCTCGACCTGCTGCTTCGCATGAAACGCAGCCGTAAATTCGGGCACTTCGACCACTTCTACGCGCGTCGCCAGCTCCATGATCCCAGTGTCCGCAAAAGCCAGAGCGCCGAAAATGTCGAGATCGGCGCGGCCGTGCTTGATGATCGTTGCAATTGAAAATGGCACTGAAAAGCGCGTGCCGAATAAATTTTTTGGTCTCTTTTCGCCAAGGAACGCCACCATCTTGTACCCGCGCACATCGATCCGTTCGATCGCCGCAGGTGCTAAGCGCCCGTCAGGTGCATGTCGCAGTGCGTCGAGCAAAGCATCGATCGCCGAATGCACGTAGCGGCCGCTCGGATAAAGCTTGATATAACCCTCCGTGAGTGTCCAATCGCAGCCGAGCCCGGCAACCACCTGGGCCGGCTTGAAGTCGTCGGCGAGCAATTGACCGTACGTAACGCTCGGCGCGTCGACCGGCCCTGTAAATCCTGCCTGCACGAGGCGGACTGCCATCTGGCCGGTGAAATTGCCGTGGCCCGCGTAATAATTGCGCACCGTTGCACCATCGCGCATCGTCTGACGGTTGCCGCCCATCGGCGTCGAGGCCGCAATATTGATTACCGTGCGCATTTGCGTTGCGTTGAAACCGCACAGCCTGCCCACCGCCACTGCCGCGCCAATCACCCCGTAAGTCCCATGCGGCTGCACGATTGTTTTCATCTGATAAGCGCCGCCGATACGGCCGCAGATCTCATAGCCGACAATTACCGCAGTCAGAAAATCAACGCCTGAAACTCCATATTCCTGAGCGTGCGCAAGCGCCGCCGGGATCACATGCACGCCGGGATGCCCGTTGGTATTGAAATTTCCTTCGTCGAGTTCGAGCCAAACCCCGGCGGTTGCATTGAGCAATGCGGCGTCCAATGGATTACCGCGCTTGCCGCTGCCGATTATTGAGGCCTTACCCGCCGCGACACGCGGCAGATGTTGCGCCACGAGCGCCTTCATTTCCGGCTCCTGCATGCCGGCAGCAATCACGGC
>JANYCE010000400.1 GCA_025360445.1 Betaproteobacteria bacterium | reverse complement strand
GCGCGTCAGCACGAAGTCAAAATAGCGCATGAGGCCGGTCGCCGCGTGGATGATGTCAAAGTGGCTGCGCCGCGAACTCGTGACCACGCCCATCGCATAACGGCGATGGAGCGACTTCAAAACATCTTCAACGCCGGCGATGGTGTGATTGCGCGCGTGCAATAACTCGCTGTATCTCGCATCACGCACTTCACGCATGCGCGCGATCGCCGCCGTAGTGTGCCCAAGTTCGGCGGCCAGATGCCACGCGCCATTGTTTTGATTCAGGAAGAGATCGCAATATTGCGCATCGCTCAGGGCCACGCCCGCAGTAGCCAGCACTTCACGCGTCGCTTGCAGATAAAGGTGCTCGGTATCGACGAGCACGCCATCGTTGTCCCACAGGATTGCTTTGAATGCGGCCATCGCGCTTTACCCTGTGAGTTCGCCAAATACATGCCTGACCTTCGCTACACGCTCTGCGACTTCATGCAGATCCGCGCTTACCTTTAGACGATCCGGCCCGGCGAGCTTGTAATGTTTGTTGCGCTGGATCAATTTGATGATGCGTCCCGCGTCGATCGGCGGGTTCGGGATGAACTGTAGTTGCACGCCGGATTCCGAGGCGTCGATGCGCGCAACACCCAGCGGCTTGCCGAGCACGCGCAATCGGTGGCTTTCGAGCAGCGTTTTCGCGTGCAGCGGCAGCAACCCGAAACGATCGATCAACTCCTCGTGCATCGCTTCGAGCGCGTCAGTGGTCTCGCAGTTGGCGAGGCGCTTGTAAATCACGAGGCGCTCGTGGATGTCATTGCAGTAATCGTCGGGCAGCAGTGCCGGCGCGTGCAGATTTATTTCTGTTGTGATGCCCAGCGGTGAAGACAGATCCGGTTCGATGCCCAACTTGAGCGATTTGACCGCGGTATCGAGCATCGCGCAGTAAAGATTGAAGCCGACTTCCTGCATTTCACCGGATTGCGAATCGCCGAGCACTTCGCCGGCGCCGCGGATTTCCAGGTCGTGCATCGCCAGAAAAAATCCCGAGCCCAGCTCTTCCATTTGCTGGATCGCTTCCAGCCGCTTCTTGGCCTGGCCCGTGATTTCGCCTTCATCGGGCAATAACAAATATGCATACGCCTGATGGTGGGAACGGCCGACGCGCCCGCGCAACTGGTGTAACTGCGCGAGCCCGAATTTATCGGCGCGATTGATAATGATCGTATTGGCGGTTGGAATATCGATGCCGGTCTCGATGATGGTGGTGCATAACAGGATGTTAAAGCGCTGCTGATAGAAATCGCGCATTGCCATTTCAAGCTCGCGCTCGCGCATTTGGCCATGAGCGACGCGTATGCGCGCTTCAGGCACGAGACGCGTGAGGGTGTCTTCGATCTGGCCGATCGTATCGACCTCGTTGTGCAGGAAATAAACCTGGCCGCCGCGCTTCAGTTCACGCAGCATCGCTTCGCGGATAAGGCCGCGGCTCGTGCGAGCGACAAACGTTTTAATGGCGAGGCGCCGCTGCGGCGCGGTCGCTATCACCGAAAAATCGCGCAACCCTTCAAGCGCCATGCCGAGCGTGCGCGGAATGGGCGTCGCCGTCAGCGTCAGCACGTCTACCTCGGCGCGCAACGCTTTGAGCTTTTCTTTTTGGCGCACGCCAAAGCGGTGTTCTTCATCGATGATGACGAGGCCGAGGTTCTTGAGTTTGATGTCCTGCTGCAGCAGTTTGTGCGTGCCGATCACGATGTCGACCCGGCCCTCGGCGAGCGCGGTCACGGTTTCGCTCACTTGCTTCGGCGAGCGAAAACGCGACAGCTCCGCAATCTTGACGGGCCAGTCGGCAAAGCGGTCGGAGAAGGTGTTGAAATGCTGTTCAGCGAGCAGAGTGGTCGGCACCAGCACGACGACTTGCTTGCCTTCGTTGACCGCGACGAACGCCGCGCGCAGCGCGACCTCTGTTTTGCCGAAGCCGACGTCGCCGCAAATCAGGCGGTCCATCGGTTTGCCTTGCTGCATATCGTTCAACGTCGCGGTGATCGCGGCGCGTTGATCGGGTGTCTCCTCGAACGGAAACGCGTCGCTGAATGCTTCGTAGTCGTGTTGCTCCAGCTTGAAGGCATGGCCCTCGCGCAGCGCGCGCTGC
>JANYCE010000396.1 GCA_025360445.1 Betaproteobacteria bacterium | reverse complement strand
GCAACTCTTCGGCGCAAGGCGTCGGGTTTTTTTGCCGTGCGCGGAAGTTGCCGTGCCGGCTTGACCGCAGATGCTATAGGCTCAACCAACGACAGTCGGACCGTCTTTCCGAGTGCCGCGGCAGCCTTGAATAGCGTTGCTAGTGTGGTGCTTCGCAATTAACGAGACAGTCCTCCCCTTGTCCTCCAAGGGGATTCCCTGCGGGGGCAAAGGGGCGGATGAGAATGGCGCAGCGCGATTATTCGATCCGTCTAATCCGGCCGAGCGCCGCTGAAGGCGCAGTCACTTCGGAGACAAACGGGTGCGTTGCTTTGGTATAAAGCCTGGTGATGCGCTGCACGTAATCGCGCGTTTCCTTATACGGCGGAATGCCGCGGTAGCGCTCCACCGTTTCCTCGCCGGAGTTGTACGCGGCGAGCACTAAAGCAACGTCGCCTTTGAAGTACGCCATTAACCACCGCAGGTAAGCGAGCCCGCCTTTCAAATTTTCGACCATATTGAAAACGTTTTTCACGCCGAAACGCGCGGCGGTCGCCGGAATCAACTGCATGAGTCCCTGCGCGTTTTTTGGCGACACGGCGGTCGGGTCATAACTCGATTCAACCGCAATCAATGCCATCACCAGTTCCGGATCGACTGAATACACCGGTGCCCATTGTTGGACCAGCAATTCGATATCTTTGCGCGGAGCCGGCGTGGCCCGCGTGGCCGCCGCTGCGACCATCTCTTCGCTCATGCAGGGCGGGATGACGCTGCCGACGCCGCGGCTGATGTACGGCAGGATTTCTTTCGCGCGTTCGCTGCCGCGTTCGGCTGCCATGTTGATCAACAATGCGCCCACCCCTTCGTTGGCTCGCATTTCACGACCGGATGAGTGGATCAAGCCGAGTTCGAGCAGTGCGTCGACATTGCCGCGCGCGGCCGCTCTACAAAATAAGGCGTTGGACTTCTGGATGTCGCGCGCAACCTCGTCGCCGCGTTTGTATTTTTCCGCCAGCGTGTGGAGTGCCGCCGCATCGCCGCGCTGCGCTGCAGCTTCGAGCGTCGCGACCTCGGGTAACGGCTGGGCGGCCGCGCCTCCCCCAGTTAACGCAGTGCACAGCAGGATATTGCGCAGTAGCCGTAGGCGAACCACTTTGTATACTCCGGAAGGCTCCGGCCTTGGCGGCGTGGAGGGCGACCATAGATTAGCAGATGGGCTGCGTGCGAAATGAAACTCCGCGTTCATCAGGACGGCGCTCAAGTCTCTCGGCGCCGGCCGGTTGTCTTGCGCACGACTCGCGTGGTCGTTGTGGCATCTAAGCGTATAAAGTAACATCAGAGTGTGCCTCATAAGTAAAACAAGCTTCATGCGCTGGCACGGGTTTGGATCATGATTTCGTCGAAGCTGTGTGTTTTTGCATGACTAACCGGCGTGCCCAGCGTTTCGTTCCAAGCCAAAACTCGTGACACCGCATCGCGCGTTTCATTGATGGGGCCGCTTTAGGGGCATTGCACACGAGCTGCAGTGTCAATTGAAGATTGCGAAGACAATTTCATCGAAGGAGCAAGCATGAAAAAAATACTGACTGTATTGCTGTGGTCGTGGTGCGCGGTTGTGCATGCGCAAACCGCGGACGATTTGCTCAATAAGAGCGGCAATACCGACAACGTGACGACCTTCGGCATGGGCCACGACATGAAAATGTTCAGCCCTCTGAAGCAAATCAATAAGTCGAACGTGAAGCGTCTGGTGCCGGTATGGAGTTTCAACACCACCAACGACATGGGCGACCTGTCCCAGCCGACCGTCTACAACGGCGTCATGTATGTCGTAAACGGCAACTGGACATTTGCGATCGATCTTGAGACGGGCCGCCAGATCTGGCGCACGCCGGTCAATTACGATCGCGGTGCGCTGCGCGTTGCTGGCGGTGGCGCGTTGATGCGCGGAGCGGCAACCATCTACAACGGCAAACTCTTTCGCGCAACGCTCGATGCGCATGTGATCGCGCTTGACATGAAAACCGGCAAGGAAGTGTGGCGCCAGAAATACGCGGACTTCAACGAGGGTTATAAGGGCGTGGTCGCGCCAATGATTGCCAACGGCGTATTAATTTCCGGTACTGGTGGCGGCGAAACCACGACGCGCGGCTTCATCGAAGGTTATGACCCTGAAACCGGCAAGCGCTTGTGGCGCACGCATACGATACCGGCACCCGGCGAACCCGGCGCCGAGACATGGCCCCATCAGTCGAAGCCCGATGCGTGGAAATACGGCGGCGGATCAACCTGGCAATCGGCTTCGTACGATCCCGAACTCGACCTTTTTTACATGGGCACCGGCAATGCACAGCCGTACAACCCGTCGTATCGCGATGGCGCTGACAGCCTCTACACCGCCAGCATCCTCGCCATCCGGCCGAAGACGGGCGAGATCGCGTGGTATTACCAATACATTCCAAACGACACCTACGATTTCGATTCGACTGCCGAGAGCGTGCTTGCCGACATGCAGGTCAACGGCCAGACACGCAAGGTGCTGATCAACGCGCACAAAAACGGTTTCCTGTACGTCATCGATCGCACCAATGGCAAATTAATCGCCGCCAATCCGTTCGTGAAGGTTAATTGGGCGACTCACATCGATATGAAGACTGGCCGCCCGGTGCATACCGATCTGCTCGAACGCGCGAAGAAAGGCGAAACGGTAACGTTGTTTCCGTCGCGCGGCACCAACGCGACGTTGATTGCATTTAGCCCGAAAACAAAACTTGTATATGCGAATACCTGGAACCTGCCGCGCACACTCAAATTTACGGACGCTAAATTCGTATTGGGTCAGGATTTCACCGGCATGCAATCCACCATGGCTACGCCGCCGGGCGAGCCCGCCGGTTATCACGAAGCGATCGATCCGCTGACCGGGAAGGTTGTGTGGAAAGTTCCCATGATGGATCACGCCAGCTCCGCCGGCATGCTCGCGACCGACGGCGGTTTGTTGTTTACCGGCAAGTTGACGGGGGAAGTGATTGCGCTCGACCAGGACAGCGGCAAGCAGTTATGGCAATTCAAGACAGGCTCTTCGGTGAATGCGCCGCCCATCACG
>JANYCE010000366.1 GCA_025360445.1 Betaproteobacteria bacterium | reverse complement strand
GGCGAGTTATGAAGGCTGGTGCCGAAGCGCCGAATCAAAAATTGACTGGGCAAAGCCCGTGGACCAGGTTTTCAACCTGATTCGCGGTTGCAATCCGGCGCCGGGCGCATGGACGACGCACAACGGCAAAAAGTTGCAAATATTTGACGCACGCAAAATTCTGTTCCGGCGGTTTGCCGATGTCGCGGGCAAAGTTGGTGAGGTCACGGAGGTGACGGCTAAGAGTTTTAAAGTCACTGCGCAAGGCGGCGCCATCGAAGTGTTGAAGGCGAAGTTCGAAGACGCTAAAAAACTCGCAGGCGGCGAGGTTGCCCAATCAGGCGGACTAACGGCGGGTACCCTGCTGGGCACATAAGCCTTCGCTTCATCGGCCTAAAGAAACAAGCCGCCGGGGCGCGGCTGGTTCGTTGCTGCGGCCATTTTAAAGAGCATATCCTGCGCTCCGCGGCTCTCTTTACAGTGATGTATAGGCAAACCGGTACGCACCTTGCGTATCGAGCCATCGAACGATTTTTTATCGTTAACGGTGTAGGTCAAATAAATTGCTTTTTTGGCGTTTTGAGAGACACTTACTAAAAAAATCATACACTTGTCGCCAAATACCGTAAAATAATTGAGTCTTCACCGATAACCCATTAGAACAACAAAATAAAAACTAGGTCTAGGGATGAAAAATTTGACTTTTTGGAAGTCGGATTGGTTTTTGGGGTTGCTGGTCACACTCGTCCTGCTAATTGCTTCAGGCGGGGATCTGATCCAAAGTCTGGAACGCAAGGCCTATGACTTGGGCGTCCGTTCGGCGACGCGCTCACCCTCCGACCGCATCGCCATAATCGCTATTGACGATCAAAGCATTGCCAATATCGGACGCTGGCCGTGGCCGCGCGACGTGCATGCAAAGATGACGGACATTCTGGCGAATGCGAAGGCCAAGACCATCGGCTATACCGCTTTCTTTTTTGAGCCGCAGGTGGACGCCGGCCTGACTTACATCAACCAGCTGAATGAGGCTTACGCGGCGTCTAAATTTAAAAATTTACGCGATCCCGAGGCCGAAAAAATTGAGGCCCTGCTTGCTGAAGCAGCCAGCGCTCTTAATACGGACCAGCGGCTGGCTGAAAGTTTTAAGAAATCCAAGAACGTGCTGTTGCCGATGGTGTTTCAGCAATTTCCGTTTGAGCCCCAGGGTAATCCTGACAAACCATTGCCTGAAGCTGTGATGGCGAGCGGGATGCTGATGAAGGATAAGAACGCCGACATCCTGCCGCCCTCCGGCATCAATCCCGCCTATCCGATTCCTGAGCTTGCCGCGAGCGCCGCCGGCATTGGCCACCTCAACGCACAGCAGGACGTCGATGGGGCGACTCGAGCGGAGCCATTGATCGTGCGTTATTACGATCGGTTTTTTCCTTCGCTGTCGCTCATGCTGGTGGCGAAGTATCTAAACCTTCAGGTAGCCGACATCCAGGCCAAGCCCGGTGAAGATGTGCGGATCGGGAAGCTTCGCGTTCGAACGGACCCTGAGTTGCGCATGTATACATTTTTCTATGGCGACACGGGCGACAAGCGCGCATTCCCGATCGATTCGTTCTTCGACGTGTACACCGGCAAAATTCCGGCGGCGAAATATCAGGACAAGATTGTCCTGATTGGTGCCACCGCTACGGGGCTCGGCATCTCGCAGATCACGCCGATTTCGCCGCGCATGGCCCCCGTCGAAACGCTCGCGCACTCAGTGTCAAGCATCATGAAAGAAGATTTCTTTGTCGCGCCGACTTGGGGCATATGGGTTGAGAAACTTGTGCTTCTACTTGTCGCAGCGTACTTGATCGGGATGCTGCCACGACTCAAAGCGGGAATGGGGGCAATTTGCACCGCGTCGTTGTTTGTCGTTCTCCTCGGCGCTCATTTTGTTCTGATGGCAACCCAACTTCTGTGGATTCAACTGATGGCGGCGGCGACTTTGCTGGTTATCGGCCATCTCGCGTTGACCACCAAGCGATTTCTGGTTACGGAGCGAAGCAAAGCCCGATCGGATGTCGATTTGGCGCAAAGTCACCGAATGCTTGGTTTGGGCTATCAAGGACAGGGGCAACTCGACACTGCGTTCGACTATTTCCGCAAACTACCGGCTGACGATTCGGTATTGGACCTTATCTACAATCTTGCGCTCGATTACGAACGTAAGCGCCAGTTCAACAAAGCCGAAAATGCATTTAAGTACATTGCGGAAAAGAATTCAGCTTTCAAGGATATTGCCGAGCGGGTTGGCCGCGCCAAGGCAATGTCTGAAACGGTCATTCTAGGCGGCTCCGGGGGACATCCGGGCGGCGCGGTAATGCTGCCCGGCGGCGGAGTTGAAAAACCAATGCTCGGCCGCTACCAGGTTGAAAAAGAGCTCGGCAAGGGCGCGATGGGCGTTGTATATCTGGGCAAGGACCCGAAGATCGGCCGCGTGGTCGCCATTAAGACCATGGCGTTGTCGCAGGAATTTGATGCGGATGAATTGCAAGACGTGAAAGACCGGTTTTTCCGTGAGGCCGAAACTGCGGGCCGCCTCAACCATCCTTACATCGTCACTATCTTCGATGCGGGCGAGGAACATGACCTCGCTTACATCGCTATGGAGTTTTTGAAGGGCAAGGATCTTGCGCCCTTTATCAAGCCTGACAATTTGCTGCCCTTGCCTAAAGTAATGAGCATCGTAGCGCGGGTCGCAGAGGCCCTGTCGTATGCCCATAAAAATAACGTCGTGCATCGCGACATCAAGCCCGCCAACATTATGTACGAGCTTGAAAGCGATACGGTCAAGGTTACCGACTTTGGTATCGCGCGCATCACCGACTCTTCAAAAACGAAGACGGGCATGGTGCTGGGCACCCCGAGCTATATGTCCCCCGAGCAGCTTTCCGGCAAGAAAATTCAGGGTAGTTCCGATCTGTTTTCGCTGGGCGTGACGTTCTATCAAATGAGTTGCGGCCAATTGCCCTTTAAAGGCGACTCGATGGCGCAACTGATGTTCAAGATAGCGAATGAACCCCACGTGGATATTCTGACACACCTGCCGACTCTGCCTCAGTGCGTGGTCGACATCATCAACAAATCAATCGCCAAGCAGCCCGAAGATCGGTTCCAAACTGGCGAAGAGTTCTCTCAGGCGATCAAAGCTTGCATGGCTGAGGCTGGCGCGGATGCGGCAGCGAAGTCCGACGTTGTCGACATCGGAATATAACTAACATGATAGCCAATCTGGGGACTGCCCTTGAAGTTGTGTCCGCAACTGATCCGGGCATGGTGCGCTCGCATAACGAAGACAGCATGGGCACAGATGCTGAAATTGGCCTGGCCGTGCTCGCCGATGGCATGGGTGGCTACAACGCCGGCGAAGTAGCAAGCGGCATTGCGGTCGCCATGTTGACCACCGAAATGAAGCAGGCGTTGGAAAGCAACGAACCGCACGCGATAGACCCCTCGGGTGAGACGATTGCCGAGAAGCTGGTGCGCGAGAATTCGGCCAAGGCAAATGCCGCTATTTATCAGACTGCCAAAAGCCAGCCGCAATATTCCGGCATGGGCACGACGCTCGTTGTTGCATTGTTTTTCGACAACCGGATGACAGTCGGGCACATTGGCGACTCGCGACTATACAGGCTGCGAAACGATGTTTTCGAGCAAGTCACGCGCGACCATTCCCTGCTGCAGGAACAAATTGAAAGCGGCATGCTTACAAAGGAGCAGGCGCGCTTTTCCCAAAATAAGAATCTGGTGACGCGCGCGGTTGGTATCGACCCTGAGGTCGAAACGGAGATTCATACTTATACCGTCGAACGCGGAGATATCTACCTGTTGTGTTCGGACGGGTTAAGCGACATGGTCGAGGACGAGGACATCCATTCGACCTTGAGTACGTTGCAATCGAATCTGCCGCTCGCGGCAAAGCAACTCGTGCAACTCGCGAATGACTGCGGCGGGCGCGACAATATTTCGGTAATCCTGGTGCGGATACTCGAGGATTTTGCAGTGCCCACCGGATGGTTTGCCAAATTCAAAGCTTGGTTTAGATAAAAGGTTACGGGGATACTGCCATGGCGAAGTTGATCATGAGTTTGGATAACGCGGTGATTAGGGAAGTTCCTCTCGATAAGGAGCGGTTTACCGTCGGCCGCAAAGCGCACAACGACATCCAGATCGATAATCTGGCCGTCAGCGGCGAGCACGCTTTGATTGTGACCATCCTTAACGACTCATTCCTCGAAGATCTGGGCAGCACGAACGGCACCCTCGTTAATGGCAATCCGGTCAAGAAACATATATTGCAATCGAACGACGTGATCGAAATCGGCAAATACAAGCTTAAGTTCATGAGTGAGGCGCCGACCGGCGCAGCGTCGGTGGCCGACTTTGAGAAAACGATGGTACTGCGCGCACCGATGGGCAAAATGAACCCGCCCGCACCCGGCGGCGGTGGATTCGGCGACACCCAGGTGGGCGCGACGGTCACTCAGGCCACGACCCAAAGCCGGCCTCAGGCACCGATATCCACGATCGCTAAGCAGCCTGAGAAACTGGCGGCGGTGCAGATTCTGACCGGGCCGTCGGCGGGAAAAGAATTGGAACTCACAAAAAACTTAACGACTCTGGGAAAGCCCGGCGTGCAAGTCGCGGTGATCACGCGCCGGCCGCACGGCTACTTTATAACGCATGTCGAAGGTACAAATTTCCCGGTGATCAACGGCAAGACTCTCGACGCCCAAGCGCATCAACTTAACGATCACGACATCGTCGAGCTGGCCGGAGTGAAGATGGAGTTTTTTTTCAAAAATGGCTAGGCGCCAGCCGGGCGGTCGCCGCCAGTATGAGTAAGCGATACGTACCCCTACCCATAACCGACCCATGAGCCGGCAATTCGCGGGTATGAGCATCCAGGCAAATGTCGTGACGGAACCGATGGGCCGGCCAACCAAGCACCCCGTCCAGAGTGGAGCCTCAGCGCCTGGCGTAGATATTTTTGCGATAAGACGCGGCGCAGTTATTTGGCCGGCGAGTCTGTCGGCGGCAAGGGGGACGGATTGAAAAAACACATTGTTCGAATCGGCCTTGGCTTGGTCCTGCTGCTGATATTTCTTGGTCACGCCGCAAAACAATACCAGTTACCGCTGGTCGACCGGCTCGAGGCAGTCGTCTATGACACGCGGCTCGCGCTTACGATGCCGCGAACGGTGGACCCGCGCATCGTAATTCTCGACATCGATGAGAAAAGTTTAGCGGAAAGGGAAAAAGGCGGCGAAGGCAGATGGCCATGGCCACGCGACCGCCTTGCCTTGCTGCTGGACAAATTATTCGACCATTACAAAATTGCCATTGTCGGATTCGACATTGTTTTCGCCGAGCGCGACGAGAGTTCGGGATTGAAGGTGCTCCAGCAACTCGCGCAAAAAGAACTCAAAGACGTAGCCGGATTTCAGACCACACTCAAACAGTTGCAGCCGCAGCTCGAGTACGACGAGATATTTGCCGGGCGCATGCGCAACCGACCGGTCGTCCTTGGCTATGCCTTCACGCGTTTTGAAGGCGAAAGCGGCAAGAAGGGCGCGTTACCCGCGGCGGTGTTGCCGGCTGGCACTTTTGCCGGCAAGAACATTAACTTTGCCACGTTTCCCGGCTACACATCGAACCTGCTGGAACTGCAGAAAAGTGCGGCGAGCGCCGGGCATTTCAGTCTCGATCCCGATGCGGATGGCATCATTCGGCGAGTGCCGATGTTGGCGGAATTCGAAGGCGCTTTTTACGAGCCGCTCTCGCTTGCGATGGTGCGCATGATAATCGGTGGCCCAAATATCATTCCGGGCTACCCATCGGATCGCATATGGTCGAAAAATTACTCGGGCCTGGAATGGCTTGAACTCGGTCCATTGCGTGTTCCGGTCGACGAA
>JANYCE010000272.1 GCA_025360445.1 Betaproteobacteria bacterium | reverse complement strand
CGCTCGATCAGATCAACAAGTCGAACATCAAGAACATGAAGCTGCAGTTCGCGGTGGCGATCGGCGGCACATCGCCCAACGAAGCACTGCAGGTGACGCCGCTGGTGGACGATGGGTTCATGTACGTGATCGATGGCTGGGGCGTGGTCTACAAAATCGATGTGCGCTCGGGTAATCACGGGCGCATTCTGTGGAAGATGGACCCCGGCATGAAACGTTACGGGCGCATTCGCGGCGTTGCCCTGTGGGGCAATCTGGTCATTTCACCGACCGGCAAGGATGGCCGCGTCATCGCGACCGACAAAGAAACCGGCAAAATCGTGTGGGACAAAAATCTTTCCGATCACCCTGAACTGGAATTGTCCGCGGCACCGCTCGCGCTGAAAGACGACATCATCGTCGGCGGTTCCGGCGGCGATCGGGGCACGCGCAACTGGATTGCGTCGCTCGACCCGCGAACCGGCGATCTTAAGTGGAAGACTTATACGGTACCCGCGCCGGGCGAACCCGGCAGCGAAACGTGGAAAGACAAAAACGAGGCGTGGAAAACCGGCGGCGGCGCATTCTATGTCACCGGCTCGTACGATCCCCAGACCAATCTGACTATCTGGGGCTCCGGCAACCCTGTGCCCGGCTACGATGCCACGCGCCGCCCCGGCGACAATCTGTTTACGGCCAGCGCGATTGCCTTCGATGTGGCAAACGGCAAGATGAAATGGTATTTTCAGTACACGCCGAACGACAGCCGCGATTACGACGAAACCGGCACGCATGTATTGGTTGATACCAAGGTCAACGGCCAAGACCGCAAGATCGTCACGCATGCTGGCCGCAATGGATTCAATTACAGCTTCGATCGCACCACCGGTCAGTTTCTGAACGTGGGCCAGTATGTCGCCAAGGTCACCTGGACCAAGGGCATCGATCCGAAAACCGGCAAGCCGGTTGACTATGATCCAACCAGGGATTTGCAGTTGTATGCAGAGCCGCCCAGCGTGTTGCAGGACAAGGGGACACGACTCGTGTGTCCCGAAATTTCGGGCGGCAGCAATTTATGGCCGGCCGCGTACAGTCCTAAAACGAAGCTGTTCTATATTCCCAGCCTCGAAGGCTGCTCTGATGTCACGCCAGACCACAGCGCGCACGTGCCGGGCAAATTCGCGGGCGGCACGTATACGCACCCGGACCGCATAACCAGCAGCCTGGTCGTGATGGACCCGGCCACCGGGCAACAAAAGGCGCGCAAGGAATTGCCATATCCGAATACGGCCGGCGCGCTCAGCACCGCCGGCGGCGTGGTGCTCACCGCGCTGGTTGATGGCACGGTCCTGGCATTCGACGATCAGACTCTGGAAGAGTTGTGGCGCATTAACGTTGGCACGGGATTTAACGCGCCGCCGATGACGTATTCGGTGAACGGCAAACAATACATCGCCATCGCATCGGGCCTCGGACTCTCGGCCAAAAACAAGCTGACACGCTCGACCGAGATGCGTAATTTTTCGAATGCGACGATGATTTTCGTGTTCGCGCTGTAGTCGCAATGCGGGCCATCCTGCTCGGCGTGATGATAGTCATGGGCAGCGCAACGGCGAGCGCTCAGGAAGATTTTTCCTATGCTCGCCGTCTCTACCTCGACAAGGCGCAATGTTCGTACTGTCACGGCTGGGCCGGCGATGGAGCGGGCGAGGGGCAGTCCAACGGGGGTGCTGCGAACTTGCGGCAAACTCGCTTCAACCGCGCGCAATTGGTGATGACAATCATGTGCGGCCTGCCGGGAACCGCCATGCCGCATTTCGACGAAGCGGCTTACAGCGACAAGCGCTGCTACGGCGTGACCGAAGCGGAACTCGGATCGCGCACGCCGGCCCTGCCGCCCGGAACGACGTTGCAGGCGCGCGAAGCCGAGGCCATCGCTGATTACGTGTTGGCAAAATTCGCTGGGCGTGGTGCAGCCACGCGGGCCGAGTGCGAAGAGACTTTCGGCAAGGGTGCGCGAGCGTGCGGCGAATATGCTGCAAAACCGTAGTTGATTTTTCGTGGCGGACGGCATCCGTGTGAACTGCGTTTCGCCCGGTAGTATCAACAGTGCTTCGGGGTCAGTTCGTTCAAGGCGGAGCGGGTTAAGTCGAGCTTGGATCCTTTATTCTTGTAAAGCCCGAGCCCCTTTAATTGAATTCTAATAGATAGGTTTTCATTTCTCCCTATGCTGCAGTTCTGTTTATGCGTGCATCATGCCATTAAGGGAAAGAGGTGGAAAGCTTGCGCTCGTTGATAGCGTGGCTAGTTTTCATTTTCCCCGTGGCAGACGGGGGGCTGTCTCGATCTCCCCGTGGCAGACGGGGAGCTGGTTTCAATCTTCCGGTGGTAGACCGGAGGCTAGTCACTTTTCTTGAAGCGGCCAAGAAACGTAACCCAAAGAAGGCCGCCCCGTAGTACACCGTGCATTCGCGTCCCTTGCGTTACTCAACAAGTTCGGGGTTTCGCAAAACTCGCTCGAAAAATGAGAAAACACATGAACGATTGCGAGCTCAGACAGTTGCTCGACTAACGCACCGGACTCGGACTCTCGAAGAGTGGAGCGGGTAGGAGCGTCAGCGGCGGCGTTTGAATGTGTAAACCGGAGCGTTTCCGTCAGCTCCCGCACCGGCGCTACGCGGCACCGGGTCGCAGCCGGCACCGAACTCGCCTGCGTTACTCAGCGACTCACAAAGGGTCCGAAGTGCATGCGGAGTCGAGATAGGAAGCAGCGAGTGGTAGACAACGGGCGAGTTTCAATCTCATTGGCAACAAAGCAGTTCAAACACATAGGTAACACTTTTCTTCCACGGTAACCGTAGGGCGCAATAACCAACTGGCATTGCGCCGCATGTTGATGAGTATCGCGTTCGGCGCAATGCCTTTCAGTTATTGCGCCCTACGTTTTGACTAACCCATTCACCAAACCTGAATTTGCTCGCACCACGACGCTGCTCGCAAGCAGCCCCCTTCTGAGACGGCGAGCAGTCGCAGTAACCGTAGGGCGCAATAGCCAACTGGCATTGCGCCGCATGTTGATGAGTATCGC
>JANYCE010000204.1 GCA_025360445.1 Betaproteobacteria bacterium | reverse complement strand
CGCATGGTGGTGCCGTTTGCCCCCGGCGGGGCGTCCGATTTCGTCGGGCGCATCCTGCAGGCGAAGATGAGCGATGAGCTCGGCCAGCAGGTCGTGATCGACAATCGCACCGGTGCGGCGGGCAATATCGGCGTCGAAGTTGCCGCCCGCGCGAGTGCCGACGGCTACACGATATTGCTCGGCAATATCGGCACCATGTCGATCAACCCGAGCCTGTATCTCAAGTTTCCGATTAAGCCGGTGCGCGACCTCATCGCGATCAGCCAGGTGGTCGACGTGCCCGGTTCGCTCGTCGTGCATCCATCGCTGCCCGTCACAACTGTCAAAGAACTGGTCGAATATGCGAAGGCAAACCAGGGCAAGTTAAATTTCGGCTCACCCGGCACCGGTAGCGCCAATCAGCTCGAGATGGAAGCATTTATGCGCGCGACGGGCATCAAGATGACGCACATCCCGTACAAGGGTGGCGCGGGTCCGGCCGCGATTGCGCTGCTCGGCAACGAAGTGCAGCTCATGTTCGTCACGCTGTCGTCGTCGATCTCGTTTGTGAAGCAGGGGCGCATGCGCGCGCTCGGCCTCGTCTCGCCGAAGCGTGTCGCGGCGCTCGCCGACGTGCCCACGATGACCGAACTCGGATTCCCGAGCATGACCGTCGGCTCGTGGCAGGGCGTGTTCGTGCCCACAGGGACGCCGCCGGATGTCGTCAAGAAACTTTACGCGGTCGTAATCCGCGTGATGGACGATGCGAATGTCAAAAAGCGATTGGCCGATGGCGGCGTCGAAGTAGTCACGAGCCGCTCGCCCGAAGCGTTCGGCGCGTTCGTTAAAGCGGAGAACGAGCGGTGGGCCAAAGTTATCAAGGAAGCCGGCATCGTCCCTGAATAAATGGCCGTGAATAACGATTCATAACATGGAAAGGAAGCAGCAGAATGCCGTTTCATCGCTTTGAAAATATCGAAAGTAATTTCCTGACGCCGCATCTGTCGAGTGCGCGCGGTCCGGTAATCGAAGGCAGGTACATGTATTTCTGCCTCGTCAACAAGACCGCCGGCACCGGTTCCGAACTGCATTACCATCCAAATGAATTACTGATTTTCCCGGTGCGCGGCAAGCTCAACGCGATTGTCGGCAAGGATCGGCGCATTGCGCCGCCCGGCATGTTCGTGCATGCGCCCGCGTACGCACGCCACTCGATGCGGGCGACCGAAGACGGCGACTGCTCATACCTGTACATGAAGGATAAAACGTGGACCGTGGTTGGGCTCGCCGAAGACGAGGCGGTCCCGGACAAGGCGATGACAGTCGCCGAAGTGAATCAGAAATACAACGTAGGCGATCGCGACAAGCATCAAAAAGCACCGGGCCAATCGCAGGCGGTCATCGAGGGCGTAAAAGTTTGCTATTACCCGCTTATCGACGCGTTCGATGCGCCGCCGGTGTCGGCGCGTCGCGCGAACTGGATCGAAGGCGAGCGGCTCGCATTCGGCTACTTCGAAGCAACGGCGGGCAGCGAGACCGTGGAGAAAACGGCCGCGCATGAAACGTTCATTTATGTTTTGCATGGCGAACTCGCCGCTGAGTGCAAAGGCGAAAAGCAGTCTCTTGTAGCTGGCGGCATTTTGCAGGCCGCGCGCGGTGACGGCTATACGCTCAAGGTGAAGTCGCCGTTTGCGCGTTACGTCGCAGTGCGCTCGACGCCTTACCTCGAGAACCTGATCGACTCGATGACGCCCGGGCAGGCGGAGCAGGCGCGCCTCAACATGAAGGCTAACTGAAGCGCTTTCACAGGGTGTGGCTCGCCGCATAACTTGGCAAGGATGAACGGCAGCGTGGATGCGCTACCACGGGCTAATTAAGAAACCGCGAGCAGGCCTCCACCACTTCGCTTCTGTGATATCAGCGCTGCCAAAGTAATAAACTCCTTCCGTTTTTCATGCCCATATGACAGCCTATGTTCGTGGCATAACGATCTTGTAGGTATAGTCCTTCATTCAAATAGGTGTTTGTCGCCTTTTCATGCCGCCGCGCCTGATAAATGATCAGGTTCTAACTGAGCATGTTTTACGGTTTTTAACCCGAAGGAGAAAACAAATGAGATATACGATTCTAATCGCAGTCGTTGCAGGCATTCTGAGCCTGACCGCGTGCGAAAAAACCACGGTTCAACCAGTGGCAGTGCCATCGTCGCCGACACCCTCCACGACGCCAGTGCCTGGCCCGGCCGGACCGCAGGGCCCCTCGGGTGCGGACGGGAAATCCGCGCCGAGCAGCAGTTCCAGTACTACTTCCATGACGACTCCAGGCTCGTCAGGTTCGGGCAGCAACTCAAGCACCACCACCACCACCACGGACTCAGAAAAGAAATAACGCGCTTCACGCGCGATTCGCTTTGTCAGATCACGCCGGCCTTGGGCCGGCGTGTTATTTTTTGTCCGTCGTTTTAGTGTTTACTGCACGACCATCAGTCGCGCGATCGGTGCGTTCGACACCGATATCTTGCCGATGAAATGTCTGACGGTGTTCATTCGCCACCCCCCTGAGACTCAACCGCGCAGGCGCGGGACCGACCGCAGCGCGGCGGCGGACGGCCACAAGTGGCGCGTCCGCGCGTGACATCACACGGACATCCCGATTATTTTTTTGAGGCGCGCTTGCGTACTGCGGACTTCGGTCCGAATCCCGGTTCGAAGTGCGGCCCCGCCATCGTGCCGTCGACGGCTTTGCCGATGATGCCGTGCGACAAGTCTTTCAGCGCGAGGAAAATCACGTCCTCATCCGGCGTGGACACCAGCGTATGCGGCGCGTTGGCGGGGATGTAGATAAGAGTACCGGCAGGCGCTAATACGCGC
>JANYCE010000197.1 GCA_025360445.1 Betaproteobacteria bacterium | reverse complement strand
TCCGGATCAGATCGTCTTTCTGGTCGTGCGTAAGGCGCGAAAGATCCGGCAGTTCGTCCATGCATCACAGCATACACACTGCGTACTATTTGTACAATAGCTTCAGGCTGAATAGTCACCAATTATCAATCGATTAAAAAGCTATCGTCCTTTTTTTATCATTCCGATCGCGTATACCGTAACAATTACGCCATCAATAATACGCGAATCCGATGACTCATTAAGAGGTGCCAAAGCAAACCAAATAAACCCGTAACCGCTTTATTTCATTGACCAAAAAACATTGGCATTGCTCTTGCACTATCAATGAATTAATCAGCCGGAAGAAAGGGAAGAAAGAATGGGAAAACTTTGAACGCCGAGGACTTTAACTTCTTACATCCAATACAACTAGAAAATGGCAGAGGCACAGAAGGCCAATCCCATAAGCGCAATCCGCCTCTTACAAGGTCGCAACAGCTAAGGTTCTCGCGAGAAGATGGCGCAACATTAATGCGTATCGTCAAAGAAACGATGCAGATTAACAGCCACAATCAATTATTCGAATTGCTACAAAAAAAGGATTTGCAACAACTTATTCCACACAATGTTTTTGTTTCAGCATGGGGAAAAATTGATGGTTTACCCCTAAATGTTGACATTGCTTCCGCCATTCCAGGAATACGCACGGCCAATGTCAGTCAATGTCGACTTCTGCGCATGCTCATAGAAGACCTTTATGAAAAATGGGTCGCACATGGGCGACAGCCGTTAATGCTCGGCAGCCCATCTGAGGTGACACTGAAATACACAGAGTGCGACTGTGCAATGCACCGCTTCTTGCAAGGCCACCTACCAATCTCTCCTTGAGTTTTCTGAAGTGGGCCCTTTCGGCGCCAACTTTACGTCGAACACTCCGCCCTATTTTGGAACAGTTACTCTAACTGAGCATACGTCAGACATCGGAGGGTATGTTGACGTGCGGGTCGACTTGACGGCCGGCTTTAACTTTATAGACACCGGAAATGCCGGAAACCATACCTCATTCGCTTTTAACTTGCTTTCCCCAAGTTTAGCGACAGTGTCGCTCCTGTCGTCGCCTTGGGGACTCAATGCAAATAACCCATCTAACAATTCGCCATTCGGTAACTATACAACTGGCCTTGATTGCTGCACGAACACCGGGGCCCCTGGAGTGCCTAGCCCGCTTCTTTTCAGGGTCACTGGTACGAACGGCATTACGGTCTTAGGGCCCGCAGGTAATCAATTTACCTCAAACACCAACGGCGTCTACGCTGGCTATAACGGTGGTTGGTGGTTCTCCGCTGATGTTGTGGGGCCCGACGGCGCCACAACTGGACTCGTCGCAGCGCGGGACATCACCTTAGCAATTCCTGAGCCGGAAACCTATGCAATGATGCTTGCGGGTATTGGCTTGATGGGATTTGTAGCGCGCCGCCGCAAGCAAACAAATTTCTACCGGTAAATGGCTTTTGCGCCCACAGTATTTGGTAGGGCCAAAAA
This sequence comes from Betaproteobacteria bacterium, assembly GCA_025360445.1. GTDB lineage: Bacteria > Pseudomonadota > Gammaproteobacteria > Burkholderiales > SG8-41 > PALSA-1004. Next base: position 10,977 of record JANYCE010000197.1, on the reverse strand, counting down.
CTCTCAACCTGAAGCTTTATAACGTGTCGTTAAGTTGTTCGTGTCGCAAGTGTACTTATCACTGTCAGCAGAAAAAGGAAAACCCCATGATAAACGCATTGAAAAAAATTCGATTCGCAGCGATAGCCAGTATTTTCTTTGCGGGCTCTGTAAGTGCGGCACCCACAGACCTCGGAATTTTTGATATGACTTCGCCATCAGCGCCATATTTTATAAACATTGCCAGTCCTATGACGATTTCTGGTCCTGACCAGGCCTTTAGTTTTTCTTACATTTTTGCCGTAACTGGTATCAACGCTTCCAATGGGACAGCAATAACTGCCACCGCAATCGATGGGAACGGGCTTGCTTCTCTCGAACTCAAGCTCTTTAGCCCCTCAAATACGCTGCTGGTGGATGTCATAGCAAGCCCAAGTGCAACGGCGCCGGGGACTTGGAGCGCAAGTTTCAATTACTCGCCGATTCTTGCCGACGTTGGCCAATATACGCTCGAGGTACTGGGGCAATCCGCATCAACTAGCCAATCGGCCGGCTATGGCGGCAACATGATCCTGGCTGCAATTCCAGAGCCTGACACTTACGCTATGTTGCTTGCGGGGCTATGCGTGGTGGGATTTGTGGCAGGTCGCGGCAAACAGAATATGGTTGCAACGGCTTAACACGCCATCACGATACTTAAAAGGGCTAGCCATGGCGGTCGAACGCAGGTTGCGTAAATTGCGAGCAGCCGCCTCCTAACCGCATAGCGCCTTCTCAAAGAGAACTCTACTGGAGTCTGGTTTTTCGTTTCGAAATAACGTTGTCAAATTTATGTACCTAAACATTAATTTAGCAACGCACTTGCCGCGATGATCTTCCGCGCCCGTCACGAGGCAATTCGTTAATCCAGAATCGGCCATAACCAAACGACGAGCAATGCCAACTCCTCCCGGTGGGATGTCGCGTTATTCACCAACAAAGAGCACGGGTGCAGAACGCGACGGAGGTGCGAATTACCGGCGTGCCGCTAAGAAACTTTTGCAAAGCTCTCGGTTGCAATAATTAGTGAACGGTATATCAGCGATGACGGCCATGCCCGCCATGGCGATGATGTCCGCCGCGCGAGCCGCCATAGATGCCTATCCCGAAGGACGGTCCGTAAAATGCGCGGGGCGCATAGTAGGCAGGGCCGTAATAAACCGGCGGCGGATAAGCGGAACCGTAATAACCCTGCGGCGGATCGTAAGCGGGGCCGTAATACGGCGCAGGCGCTGCCGCATATTCGGGATATGCGGGAATACCCACGCATCCCGCGAATAAACTTAATGCCGATATTGCCAATGCTGTGCGGAGTAGTTTCATTTTGTCCTCGTGTATCTTAGAGGACTCGGAGCACCGAAGGTTTCCGCTGAAACAAACTGTTACACGCCCCTATTGCCAGGCGCAATCTGCCGATGTTTAACGCAACTCGTCAGATGCCTTCAAACTGTGGCTTGCGCTTGGCCGCGAACGCTGCGCGCCCTTCGACGTAATCCGCGCTGCGGAAACACGCATCGATCATGGTTTGCGCATGTGCAAGATCGCGGGACGACGGATCTTTTTCGTATTCGAGAAACGCGCGTTTTAAAGCTGCCAATGTGAGTGGTGCATTATCAGCAATGGTTTGCGCATATGCGGTCGTTTCGGCTTCGAGGTCGGCAAGCGGTATCACGCGATGCACGAGACCGAGCCGCAACGCTTCATCGCCGCCGAGGCGCCGGCCCGACAGGAACAAATCGCGCGCGCGCATGAAGCCCATCACGCGGCCGAACCGCAGGATGCCTTCATGACCGTAGCCCAGGCCGAGTTTGCCGGCCGGCACCGCGAACACTGCATTATCGGAACAGAATCGCACATCGCAACTCGTCGCAAAGTCGAGTCCGCCGCCGATGCAATAGCCGCGGATCATCGCGATGGTCGGCTTCGCGCATTCGTATATGGCGTTGTATGAGCGCTCGTTGACGTCGTTATAGTGCTTGTTCTTCTCTGGATCGGCGCGCACGGATTCAAAACCTGAAATGTCGGACCCCGCTGCAAACGCTTTTTCACCGGCGCCCGCGATGACAATCACGCGGACTTCAGTGTCGTTTTCGAACGCGCGCATGACGGCTGGCACGGCCTCCGCCATATCCATCGAGATTGCATTGTGTTTGGCGGTATTGTTGAATATGAGCCAGCCAATCGCGCCGTCTTTGCGCGCGACGATGCGCGCACTGGTGCTTTGCATTTCGATCATTTGGCGAGATCCACGAGCAAGTTGCCGGCGCGGTCGACGCGCGCCCGCGCGCCCGCCGGCACCATCATGGTTGCCGAAGCTTCTTCAATAATCGCGGGCCCTTTTATCCCACTGCCGATCGGCAGTCGGTAGCGATCGTAAACAGGCATCTCGCCAAATTTGGCTTGATCCGCGCGCCACGCTTGGCGTTTGCCCTTGAGCGCTTTGGTAGCCGTGCCTTTGCCGCCCTCCACTTTTAAATCGGCACGCCCGATGGGTGCGGTCAGCGCAACGCGGATGTTGATAATCTCGATCGCGCCTACCGGCGGCACCTGTTGGAATATTCGTTTGTATTCGGCAATGAACGCAGTGCGTACGCCGGCAAGCGACTTTTCGGTATATGGCCCGCGCGGCAAGGTCGTTACGAGCTCAAAGCCCTGCCCTACGAAGCGCAAATCCGCCGCCCGCTTGACGGTTACTTTGCTGCCGGTAATCGTCTTTGCGATAACGTCGCGGGCCTCGCGCTCGATCCCTCGAAATGCGCGTTCGAACGCAGGCCAGTCGAGGTCGCTCAGTTTTCGCGCAAGGGTTGCCACGCGATCCACGCGTGCCGGCGCCATCAGAAGTCCCAGTGCCGACGCCACGCCCGCGCTCGGCGGGCAGATTACTTTCGAGATACCGAGCCGCTTGGCGACCTCGCATGCATGTAAAGGTCCACCGCCACCGGTCGCGAGTAATGCAAACTCACTTGCATGATGGCCGCGCTCGGCGACATGCACACGCGCCGCGGCCGCCATGTTTTCATTGACAACGGAATGAATGCCCCACGCCAGTTCAGCGGTGGAAAGACCCGATTTATCGGCAAGCGGTTTGATCGATGCTTCGGCTAGCGTGCGGTCAATCGTCATCGTGCCGCCGGCGAATGTCGCCGGATCAAGAAAACCCAGCACGAGATTCGCATCAGTGACGGTCGGGTGCACGCCGCCGCGTCCATAACACGCAGGCCCCGGCGCGGCGCCCGCGCTGCGCGGACCGACTTTTAGCAGGCCGAGTGAATCGATCTCCGCAATCGAACCGCCGCCGGCGCCGATCTCGATCAATTCGATCGTCGAGATATTGATCGGCAGACCGCTGCCTTCAGCGAAACGCTTGGCGCGACTCGCTTCGAATTGATAAGCGATCAACGGCGCGCCGTCCTCGACCATCGCCAGCTTGGCCGTGGTACCGCCCATGTCGAACGCGAGCACATCGTAAATTTTGGAGCGCTTGCCGAACAATGCGCCTGCCAACGCGCCCGCGGCCGGCCCCGATTCGAGCAGTTGCACCGGTACACGCTTCGCTTCGGCGATATGCGTGAGTCCGCCGTTCGACAACATCATATAGAGCGGCGCGGTGATGCCGAGCTTGGCAATCTCGCTGGCGAGCAAATCAAGATAACTCTCGGCGAGCGGCTTGATGTAAGCATTGACCACGGTCGTCGAGGTGCGCTCATATTCGCGGATTTGCGGCGACACGTCGGACGAGATCGATATTGGCAGGCGCGGAAACGCTTTCGCTATGAGCTGCGCCGCCTGCCGTTCGTGCTGCGGGTTTGCATACGCGTGCAAAAAAGTGACAGCGAGCGTCTGTGCTCCCTGCGCAACAAGATCGCGGACGCGCGCGAGCAGCGCTGTTTCATCAAGCGGCAACTCAATGGCGCCGTCCGGTCCGATGCGTTCGGGCACTTCAAGACGCAACCGCCGCGGCACCAACGGCTCGGGCAGTTCGATGAACAGGTCATAAAGCTCGTACTTGTGCTCGCGCCGCATTTCGAGCGTGTCACGAAAGCCTTGTGTGGTGATGAGCCCGGTGGTCGCCCCCTTGCGCTCGATCAATGCATTGGTAAACAGTGTCGTCGCATGCACGACGCGCGTGACGTCTGCACAGGCCAACTGCTCGCCCTCGAACAGGCGCTTGATGCCGGACACCACACCGAGGTGCGGCGCATTAGGCGTAGTCAACTCCTTATGGCTATAGGATGCAGCGCCCTGCTGGTCGTACACCACAATATCGGTGAACGTGCCGCCGATATCCAAACCTAACGCGTATTTCGCCATGAGAGTCTTCAAAGATTGTTTAAGTAATGGACGAATGTCCGATTTGTTTTGCAAACTGACGCTGGATTTCGGCGCCGGCCGAAACGACAGGCACTTTTAAACAACGTTACTTCTAACTTACGTAACCGTCTGCGCGATCGGCTGCGCTGCGATCCTTGTCGCGATTTTCGGCTAACCCATACCCGCCGCCAGCCGGTGTTCGAATCAGCACCGTGCCGCCCGCTTCGATGTAATGCTGCGATTTCGGATTGACCGGCTCGCCGTTGATGATGAGCTCGCCGCAGGCCCCCGCCGCGCCGCCGGCGAGACCCGCCGGCGCGGTTTCTGTCCGTGTGCGTTCGGCCAGGAATGCGACGGTGATCGGCCCGGCCGCGCGGCTCTCGAACAGTATTTCCTGTCCATTGCCGCCGCGAAATTCGCCGGCGCCGCCGCTGTTCGTGCGCACACGCCGGTAATGCACCTTGAGCGGCGACAGCTGCTCGATCATCTCAACCGGTGTCGACGACACATTGCTGGGCCACGACAAGACCTGCGCGCCGTCGCGCCCATGCGCTGCGCCGTACCCGCCGTTGGTAAAGAAAAGGCTCGCGAACGGCGCACCATCCGGACGATGTCCCGACGCATTAATGCACCACAATGGCGACCCGACGGTCGCAATGACGCGCTTGGGCAGCGCTTGCGACAGTGCCTGAATTACCATCATCGGAAAAAAATGTCCGATCAATGCGCGTGCACCGCCGGCTGCCGGCGGTTTTGAGTTTGCTATGGAGCCGTACGGCGCCTTGATTTTTATTGGCCGCAGCACGCCTTCGTTGTTCGGGATATGCGGCGCCAACACCGCCTTCACGCCGAACGACGTGTAGGCAATCGTATAAGCCATGCACACGTTGATTGCACGCATCACTTGAGGTGCGGTGCCCGCAAAATCTATTTCTATCGTGTCGTCGTTGACGGTGAGTTCCATTTCGAGCTTGATCGGCTCGCTGATTCCATCGGAGAGCGCGGTCTGGCGGTAAACGCCGTTCGGCACCGCGCGAATCGCGGCCCGCATCGCCTTCTCGGAACGCGTGTGGATTTCGCGCCCGAGTTCGGCAAGCGATACAAGCTTGTGTTCCTTCAATAACGCCATCACGCGTTGTTCCATCAGCGTCAATGCGGTGAACTGCGCGTAAAGGTCGCCCATCACCTGATCCGGCACACGCACGTTTTTGCGGATAATGCGCTCGAGTGTCGCATCGATCTTGCCGCCGTTCATTGCCTTCATGACCGGAATTTGCAGGCCTTCTTCATACACATCGCGCGCATCGGGCGAGCGGATGCGCCCGCCGATATCCGGCGAATGCGCCACCGAACCGGCGAATCCGACCAGCTTGCGGTTGTGGAAGATCGGCTTCGCGACGGTGATGTCGGGCAAATGCCCGGTGCCGAGCCAGATGTCGTTGGTGATCAGAATGTCCCCGGGTTTCAGCTCGCCCGGCGGGTAGTCTTTCAGGAAATGCCGGACGGTGCGCGGCACCGTGCCGATGAACGACGGAATGCTGTCGGTGGCCTGCGCCAGCGATAAGCCATTCTCATCAGTCAGCACGCAGGCGAAGTCGTTGGACTCGCGCACCACTGTCGAGAATGAAGTGCGCACCAGCGCGGCCGCCGCTTCATCGGTAATAGAGATGAGTCGCGTCCACAGCATTTCGAGCGTGACTGCGTTAAATTTTGCTTTGGCCATTAGCGTTTCGCTTATTGAGTATTTTCATAATTCATGACGTGGGATGCAAAGCCCTTCGCCCGCGGGGAAAAGGGTGGGGATGAGGGCGCACGGTGTCGCCAGTTACGGCAATGCTCAATGCTTGTCATACGGTGTGAGATCGCGTTTGAATATTCCATAAGCTGGCGCATCCAAAGCGCAGGAGGCGCGCTTTCAATCGCCCCGTATGCCCGCAGCCTTGATGACCTTGTTCCATTTCTCACGCTCGCTTGCGAATAACTTTTCGGCGTCGGCCGATGAGCCGCCCATCGGCACCACGCCCATGTCAACCCAGCGCTGATGCATCTCGGGCGCCTTCAGGAACGCATTCAAATCAGTGTTGAGTTTACGAATGATTTCGGCCGGGACTTTGGCGGGTGCCGCGATCGTGAACCAGGCAGTTGCTTCAAATCCCGGCACGCCCGTCTCGGCAACGGTGGGCACTTCGGGCATGCTCGGACTGCGCTCGCGGCTCGTCATGCCAAGCGCGCGCACTTTGCCTGCTCTCACCTGCGCGATCGCCGTCGGCAGGTTCTCAAACATGAGTTCAATCTGTCCGCCGAGCAAATCCTGCATCGCCTGCGCGCTGCCCTTGTAAGGAACGTGCGTGAGATTAACGCCGGTGACAAGCTTGAACCATTCGCCTGCCATGTGCGTCGACGAGCCGCTGCCGGCCGTGCCGAAATTGAGGCGTCCGGGATTGCTCTTCGCGAGCGCAATAAATTCCTTCACGTTTTTTACCGGCACCGACGGATGCACGATCAATATGTTTGGCACGTCGGCATACATCGCGACCGGCTGCAGATCGCGCGCTGGGTCATAACTGAGCTTTGAATAGATTGCATAGGCGGCGTGAATGCCGATGGTGCCGAACACGATGGTGTAGCCGTCGGGTGTTGACCGCGCCGCAGCCTCCGCGCCGACGTGCCCGCCCGAGCCGGGACGGTTCTCGACCACTACTTGCTGTCCGTACTGTTGAGTCAAGCGCTGCGCCAGCACCCGGCTCAACACGTCGGCAGAACCGCCGGCCACGAACGGCACTATGAGCCGCACCGGTTTCGACGGATATTGCTGCGCGTAGGCGGGCGGCACGCCAATAAAGCCGAAAATTACAACGAGTGCAGTCAGAAGGCGCATGCAGGTCTCCCTTGATTGGATTGTTACGTGCGGTTTACTCAGCGGAAATATTGGCGTCCTTCATGACCTGCGCCCAGCGCTTAACCTCGGCGTCGATCAATCGGGCGAACACGTCAGGACCCGGCGTCATCGGCTCGAGCGCCGCACTCGCCAGCCTTTCCCGCACTTCGGGCAGCGCAATCACGCGCGTGATTTCGCCCGCCAGTTTTTGCACAACGCTGTTCGACGTGCCGGCAGGCGTCACGATGCCATACCAGTTCGTCACCACGATATCCGCAAGCCCGAGCTCGACGAAGGTCGGCACGTCGGGCAGCGTCGCGCTGCGTTTGGGCGACGCGGCGACCAGCGCTTTCAAGCGACCCGCTTTAATAAATGGCACGGCGCCCGGAGCCGTCGCAAACGTCGATTGAATCTGACCCGCCACAACGTCGGCAGTCGATGGTCCGGAACCTTTGTACGGAATGTGATTGAGATTGACGCCGGCCTTCAGCATGAACAAAGCGCCGATCAGATGACTGCCGCTGCCATTGCCGGCCGAACCGACGTTGATCTTCCCGGGTTGCGCCTTGGCGAGCGCAATAAAATCTTTAAGGCTGGCCGCCGCGACTGTTGGATGCACGACGAGTATGTAAGGCGTATCGGCGATCAGCGAGATGGATACGAAACTCTTCTGCGCGTCATAGCGCTTCTGCTTGAAATAAGACGCGTTAATTGTATAAGACGAATCGGCGAGCAGCAGCGTGTAACCGTCCGCCGCCGCGCCAGCCGCGAGCTCTGCACCGAGCATGCCCGCGGCGCCCGGCCGGTTATCGACAACGACGGTCTGGCCCAGCGATTCATTCATTTTTTGCCCGACGATGCGCGCGACGATATCCGAACCGCCGCCGGGTGCATAGGGAACAATCAGGCGGATTGGCTTCGAAGGATATTCGGGCTGCGCATACGAGGGCTGCCAAACAGTAGCGAGCACCGCTATGGCGAAGGCACAAATGTGATGTTTATGCATCGGGTGCTTTCCGGCGAATTGAAGGGCGCCGGCAATCATTCGCGGGCAAATTAAAGTATAGCTTACGCCGCGCCGGCGCGCATGCGGACAACCCGGCTACGCGTGCAGTGGTTTGTTAGAATGGATCCGCCCATTCGAAAGCGTAACTAAAACATTTAATGACCAGCGCTGCCGAACATCCGCAAGTCGATTTCACGCGCCAGCGCAAGGTCGTCGACGCGCTCGCGGTATTTCTGCCCAAGCATGCGCTGCTCTATGCGCGTGAAGACGTGCAGCCATACGAATGCGACGGATTATCCGCGTACCGCCAGTTGCCGATGGTCGTTGCGTTGCCCGACACCGAAGCGCAGGTTCAACGCATCCTCCAAACCTGCCATGCGTTGCGCGTGCCGGTGGTGGCGCGCGGCGCGGGCACCGGACTTTCGGGCGGCGCACTGCCGTCGGGTAACGGCGTGTTGCTGTCGCTCGCCCGCTTTATGCGCATACTCGACATCGATGCGGCAGCGCGCACGGCGCGGCTCCAACCCGGCGTGCGCAATCTCGCGATATCCGAAGCGGCATTTCAATTTGGACTTTATTACGCGCCCGATCCGTCGAGCCAGATCGCGTGCTCGATCGGCGGCAACGTCGCCGAGAATTCGGGCGGTATGCACTGCCTCAAGTACGGGCTGACCGTGCATAACATTTTGAAGCTTCGTGCATACACCATTGAAGGCGAACTGCTGGAAATTGGCAGCGACGGGCTCGATTCCGCGGGGTATGACTTGCTCGCGCTGATGACGGGTTCGGAAGGATTGCTCGCGGTGATTACGGAAGTCACCGTCAAGCTGCTGCCGATTCCCGAGCGCGCGCAATGCATACTCGCGGCATTCGATGACGTGGGCAAAGCAGGCCAGGCGGTGGCCAACATCATCGCGGCCGGCATCATACCGGCGGGCCTCGAAATGATGGACAAGATCACGACGGGCGCGGTGGAACCGTTCGTCAACGCCGGTTATCCGCTCGACGCGGAAGCAATCCTGCTATGCGAGTCCGACGGCAATGACGCCGAAGTCGCCGAGGAGATCGAGCGCATGAAAGCGGTGATGCAGGCGAGCGGTGCGACTGAAGTGCGCGTCTCGTCGAGCGAAGCCGAGCGGTATCGCTTCTGGGCCGGGCGTAAAGCCGCATTCCCCGCGGCCGGCCGCGTGTCGCCTGACTATTACTGCATGGACGGCACGATTCCCAAAAAAGCACTGCCGCGTGTCCTTAAAGCGATCAACCAGTTGTCGGTTAAATACGGCCTGCGCTGCATGAACGTGTTTCACGCCGGCGACGGCAATCTGCATCCGCTGATTCTCTACGATGCGAATCAACCTGGCGAACTGGAGCGCACCGAACAATTCGGCGCTGAAATATTAAAACTCTCGATCGACGTCGGCGGCACCATCACCGGTGAGCACGGGGTCGGTGTCGAGAAGATCGACGCGATGTGCATGCAGTTCAAGCCGCTCGAGCTCGCGGCGTTTCATGCCGTCAAAGCGTCGTTCGACGAACACGCGCTGCTCAATCCCGGCAAAGCCGTGCCGACGCTGCATCGCTGCGCGGAATTCGGGCGCATGCACGTGCATGCGGGGCACCAGAAATTTTCCGATTTGCCGCGCTTTTAACGAGCCGAGCGTCTAAAAGCTTCGATGCAAGAAATCGTTGAGCAGTTGCAGAGCACGATCCGCGAAGCGGCGGCACAGCACTCGCCGCTGTGTATTCGCGGCGGTGGCAGCAAAGATTTTTACGGCGGCCCGCTGCGCGGTGAGCCGCTGCACGTTTCTGCCTATCGCGGCATCATCGATTACGAACCGAGCGAACTTGTGATGACGGCGCGCGCCGGTACACCCCTCGCTGAAATTGAAAACACCTTGCGCGACAGGGGACAGATGCTCGCGTTCGAGCCGCCGCACTTCGGATCGCATTCGACGCTTGGCGGTTGCATCGCCGCCGGCCTGTCAGGCCCGCGGCGCGCGTACGCCGGTTCGGTGCGCGATGCTGTACTCGGTGCGCGTCTGCTCGATGGCAAAGCCGATGATCTGCGTTTCGGCGGCCAGGTCATGAAGAACGTGGCCGGGTTTGATGTGTCGCGGCTGCTCACGGGCTCGATGGGCACACTCGGTGTGATCCTCGAACTGTCGCTCAAAGTGCTGCCCCTGCCGGTGGCGGAAGCAACCTTGCGCTTTGAACACACGGCGGCCGACGCAATCGCATTGATGAATGAATGGGCCGGCCGGCCCCTGCCGCTCTCGGCCACTGCGTGGCACGACGGCAAACTGCATGTGCGTTTATCCGGCGCAGCGGCGGCGGTATCGGCTGCAATAAAGCAATTTGGCGGAGAACGAGTGGACGACAACGCCGCGCAACGCTACTGGCACGACATCCGCGAACAGTCGACTGCTTTTTTCACGGCGGCCGAAACGCTGTGGCGATTGTCTGTCAAATCTACGACGCTGCCGCTCAACCTGCCCGGCGCCCGGTTAATCGAATGGAACGGTGCATTGCGCTGGCTTGCGACCGATGCCGACGCCGCAGCGGTGCGCGCCGCCGCGCAGTTCGGCGGTGGTCATGCGACGCTTTTTCGCGGCGGCGATAAAGCGGTGGGCGTCTTTCACGCGCTGCCGCCGGCACTGCACGCAATCGAGCGCAGGTTAAAACGCACTTTCGATCCGGCGGGCATTTTTAATCCCGGCCGTTTGTATAGCGACTTCTGAAGCCTGCCGCAGAGACTCAGAGAGCC
>JANYCE010000242.1 GCA_025360445.1 Betaproteobacteria bacterium | reverse complement strand
GTACTGTGTGGCCGTTTTCCAGCTTTACCCGGAATGTTGCGTTAGGCAGGGTTTCGACAATCGTCCCCTGCATTTCAATAGTTTCTTCTTTCGCCATTAACGAGTCGGAAATACGCCGCCGCCCTTAAAATTCGCCTTTTTTAGCAGGCTTTCATACTGGTGACTCATCGCATACGCTTGTACTTGCGCCATGAAGTCCATGGTCACAACCACGATGATCAAGAGGCTGGTGCCGCCAAAATAAAATGGCACCTTCTTCCAGACAATCAGAAACTCGGGCAGCAAACAAACGAGCGTCACATAAACAGAGCCCACCAACGTCAGGCGCAACATGATTTTCTCGATGTATCGCGCGGTCTGATCGCCAGGCCGGATACCGGGCACGAAGGCGCCGCTTTTTTTCAGGTTTTCAGCGGTCTCTTTTGGGTTGAACATCAGCGCTGCGTAAAAAAAGCAGAAGAACACTATCGCCGCCGAGTACAGCAATACATAAACCGGCTCGCCGGGATGTAAAGTTGAAGCAATGTTCGCCAGCCAGCGCATGTTTTCGCCTGTGCCAAACCAACCGGCCAGGGTCGCCGGAAACAGGATGATGCTCGATGCGAAAATCGGCGGTATCACGCCAGACATATTGAGTTTTAAAGGCAAATGGGACGATTGGCCGCCATATACCTTGCGCCCTACTTGCCGCTTGGCATAGTTGACCAGGATGCGACGCTGACCGCGCTCAACGAAGCAGACCAGGGCGGTCACGCCCGCAACCAGAGCAACGATAACGATCACGGCGAGAATGGATATCGAGCCTTGGCGTTGCAATTCGAGCGTGTTCACCATCGCAGTCGGCAACCCCGCAGCGATGCCGGCGAAAATGATCAGCGAAATACCATTGCCTATTCCGCGTTCGGTAATTTGTTCGCCGAGCCACATCAGGAACATGGTTCCGGTGACCAGCGTAATCATTGTAGTCAGGCGGAATTCGAGGCCAGGTTCGAGCACGAGCCCGCGTTGCGATTCAAGCGCAATGGCAATGCCCATCCCCTGAAATAACGCGAGCCCGGCAGTACCATAACGGGTGTATTGCGTAATTTTGCGGCGGCCCGACTCACCTTCTTTTTTGAGAGCTTCAAGTGCGGGCGATACGACGGTCATCAACTGCATGATGATCGAGGCGGAGATGTACGGCATGATGCCGAGCGCCAGGATCGTGAAGCGCGACAATGCGCCCCCCGAAAACATGTTGAACATGTCCAAGATGCCGCCTTTTTGCGACTTGAAGAGCTCGGCGAGCGTAACCGGATCGATACCTGGCACCGGAATATGTGCACCAATGCGGTAAACGATCAGCGCGGCCAGCAAGAACAACAGTCGACGGTTGAGGTCGCCCATCTTGCCTTGCATGCTCAGCCTGGAATCCTGGTTAGCCAACCTTAGTCACCCTTTTTTTTCTTCGCGCCGGGCTTGTCTTTGCCGCCTTTGGCTTTGGCATTGGCGTCGGTCGTAGGCGCGGATTTGGCTTCTGCCTTGGCTTCTGCTTTTACTTTCGAATCAGCTTTTGCTTTGGTTTTTGCCTCAGCCTTCGCTTCGGCATCCACCGCGGCTTTGGCGTTCTCTTCGGCGATGGTCGCCGAAGTGGTCGCCGCACGCGTTTCGGCTTTCACGATAGCCGCTGCTTTACGCGCGACTTTTTTGCCTTCCTTGACCGGCTTGCCGCCCGAGCTTTCCGGCATTTCGAATGTGCCGCCAGCGGCTTCAACTGCGGCTCGCGCGCCTTTTGATGCAAGCAAACCATGCAACGTAACTTTGCGTTTCAATTCGCCGGATACGATAACCTTTGCCGACAATGCATGGATAGATACGATACCGGCTTCCTTGAGCACCAGGATGTCGATCTTGTCAGCCTTCAAACGGTTCAGATCCGACAAACGCACTTCGGCAGTGTCACCGCGTGTAGGCGAGTTAAATCCGCGCTTGGGCAATCGGCGTTGCAGCGGCATTTGACCGCCCTCGAAACCGACTTTGTGATAACCGCCCGCACGCGAGCTTTGCCCCTTATGGCCGCGGCCCGCGGTCTTGCCGAGTCCACTGCCGATTCCGCGGCCGACGCGACGTTTCGCGTGTTTGGCGCCGGCGGCAGGTTTTATCGTATTGAGGTGCATTAAATTATCCTTCGTACTTCACGAGATAGCTCACTTTGTTAATCATGCCGCGCACCGCCGGCGTGTCGATGACTTCAGAGGTCGAGCTGATGCGGCGCAACCCCAGCCCACGCACCGTCGCACGATGGGACTCCATCGTGCCAATCAGACTTCTGACCAGGGTCACTTTAATAGTCTTGCCGGATTTAATAGTCTTGCCGGACTGTTTAGCTTTAGCCATGGTTTATCCCGCGATCTCTTCAACCGTCTTGCCGCGCTTGGCGGCGACATCCGAGGGCGTATTCATTGCCTGCAAGCCGTTCAGGGTGGCACGCACGACGTTGTAGGGGTTCGTCGATCCGATGATTTTAGCGAGCATGTTGGTCACACCCATCACTTCGAAGATTGCGCGCATCGGACCGCCGGC
>JANYCE010000170.1 GCA_025360445.1 Betaproteobacteria bacterium | reverse complement strand
GGCATGTGTTTGAAATTCATCCCGTAAATGCTCGCGATCAGCGTGGGCGGCATCAGCACGACCGACAGTACTGTAAAAATATTGAGCCGGCGGTTGAACGAGATGTTGATGATGCCCATCGCGGCGTCCATCAGAAATTTGGCGCGGTCGGCGAGAAAGCCGGAGTGCGTGGTGAGCGAGTCGACGTCGTGCAAAATTTCATTAATGATTTCGACATGCGATGCACATTCAGGACTGCGTCCCAGCATAGGATAGGCCCGCTTGTTCTCGAGCAGTCCCAGGCTGGCCTTGCCGTTGACGTCTTCGATGCGGGTCAGCGTTTCAAGAACCCGCGGCATTGCGCGCGCATCGCCGCGGAAGATCGACTGGCTGATCGGCTCGAGTTCGGTGTGCGCATGTTCGTATAAGTCTGCGAGCAGGCCGATGAGAGTCTGAAGGATGCCGAGCATGATCGAAGCCGGGCTGCCGCAATGCTCAGGCGCCTTCACACCCTGATTCCAGAAAGTACGTATTGCGACCAGTTCTTCGCTGTGCAGCGTAAAGAGACGATTGTTATTAATCGTAAACGCTACGTTGACGTTGCGACTGACGATGCCGTCGCTAACCAGGAAATACTGGTTCAGGTGCATGCCGAACTCATCGCGGTAATAACGCGCGCTCGCTTCGATTTCGCCGAGCTCCTCCATAAACTGCAGTTCCTGCCCGTAGGCTTGCCTGATCCATTGGCGCTCCTGCTCGCTTGGATTCATGAGATCGAGCCACATCATCTCCGGCTTGAGGTCGGCATACTGATCGATGCCAACTTTGGCGAGCACGCCGTTGGCCGGAATGAACGCGGTTAGCATAGTTAATGTCGCTTCACTTCGATGGATGAGCCGTGACCAAATTTTAACGGTTAGCGGCGTCTGCGGGGTTAAAATTCAAGCCCGGCATCCTCCCTCCTGGTAAGTTCTATTCAAATGTTTCATTCTCTGCGTATTCACGCGTGCGGCGCACTCGCAGTATTTTTGGTTTGCGCACAATCTTTATTCGCCGCGGATGAGGCAGATGAAACATGGAATTTTAAATTTCAGACCACGGGAATTGTGCAGCATAAACCGGGATTTTCCGCGCTCTATTCCGGCCCTAACAGCCTGGTTACGAATCGAGAATATAGCCGCTCGATAACTGCGACGCTGTTCGCGGGTGTGCGTCTGTGGGCGGGCGGAGAACTTTATATCAATCCTGAAATGGCGCTTGGCGTGCCGTTTTCCGAATTGAAGGGCCTCGGCGGTTTCAACAACGGCGAAATGGCGCGGACCTCAGGCGCCGATCCGACGTTCTACAGGGCGCGGACATTCTTGCGCCAAACCTGGGGATTCGGCGGTGGCAGCGAGACCGTTGCGTCCGATGCAAATCAGCTCGCCGGCACGGTCGACGCGAAGCGTGTCGTGTTGACGGCGGGAACCGTGTCAGTGCTGGATATATTCGATCACAACAAATACACCCGCGAACCGCGCCGCGCATTTTTAAATTGGGCGCTGTTCACATACGGCGCGTGGGATTTTCCCGCGGATGCGCGTGGCTACACCTCGGGTGCCGCGCTCGAATACATCACCCCCGACTGGGCGCTGCGGGCGGGGCGCTTCATGCAGCCCAAGGAATCAAACGGGCTGCCGCTTGATTCGCGAATCATGTCGAGCTATGGCGACGCGATCGAAGCTGAACATAGTTACCGCCTCGGCATGCAGGGCGGGCGCGTGCGCGCGCTAATATTTCGCAATCAAGCCGTGATGGGTAGCTTCAGTGACGCGGTTGGGCGGTCGGCTGTGACCGGCGTGCCGGATCTTACCCAAGTGCGCACCGCCCACGCCAAGATCGGCGTCGGCATCAATATCGAACATGATTTAAGCAAGGATGTCGGTCTCTTTGCGCGCGTCAGCGGCCACGACGGCAAGACTGAAACCTATGCGTTCACTGAAATCGATCGGTCAATCGCCGCCGGCGCTGTTATCAAGGGCGAGCGTTGGCGACGGGGCGGGGACGAGGTGGGGATCGCGGTGGTAGCCAACGGTCTGTCGCCCTCGCACCGGGATTATCTCGCGCGTGGCGGGCAGGGTTTCTTCCTTGGCGATGGCCGGCTTAATTATCGCAGCGAACAAATATTCGAGACTTACTACAGCGTTAAAGCCGCGCGCAATTTGTGGTTTACGCTCGACTATCAACACATTCGAAATCCCGGCTACAACGCGGATCGCGGGCCTGCCAATTTTTTTGGTCTGCGCGTTCACGCAGAGCTGTAAGCCCTCGCCACAATGCGCCCATAGTGTGTGTTAAAAGACGATGTCAGCACATCCTTATCAAAACCTTGTACCCGACTTAATTCTCGACGCCGTCGAGAGCTGCGGTTACCGCTGCGATGGCCGCCAGTACCCGCTGAACAGTTTCGAAAACCGCGTCTATCAGGTGTGGCTCGACGACGGCGCAATCCTGGTCGCCAAATTTTATCGCCCGCACCGTTGGAGCGACGAGACGATACTCGAAGAGCATGCATTTGCGCTCGAACTTGTCGCGCGCGAAGTTCCGGTCGTCGCGCCGCTCGCCGATAAAAAGGGCGTCACGCTGCATCAAGCAGGCGGTTTTAATTTTGCGTTGTTTCCCAAGCAGGCAGGACGCGCGCCGGAACTCGATCATCCAGATACGCTGCGCTGGCTCGGGCGGTTCCTTGGCCGCATTCATGCCGTGGGCTCACTCAAAGCGTTCAAGCACCGGCCGCGTATCGATGTTGAAAGTTTCGGCGACGTTCCGGCGGCCTTCGTGATCGAGCAGGATTTCGTGCCGCCCGACTTAGCCGATGCGTACGAGGCCATCGTGCACGATGCGCTCGACCGCGTCGATCAATGTTACGAGCGCGCGGGCGTTGTGCGCGACATCCGATTGCATGGCGACTGCCACGCCGGCAATGTTCTGTGGAACCATGACGGTCCGCATTTCGTCGATCTTGATGATTGTCGCACTGGCCCGGCGGTGCAGGATCTCTGGATGTTGTTGTCCGGAAATCCCGCCGCGATGGGTGTGCAGTTGTCGCACGTGCTCGGCGGTTACCGCGAGTTTTGCGAATTCAACCCGGCCGAGCTGGCCCTTGTCGAGGCGTTGCGCACGCTGCGTATGATTCACTACTCCGGCTGGCTCGCCAGCCGCTGGGAAGACCCGACATTCCCGGTGAATTTTCCCTGGTTCAACACCCAGCGTTATTGGCAGGATCAAATACTCGCGTTGCGCGAGCAATGCGCGGCGATGGACGAGCCGCCGCTCGATGTTGATTGATGACTGTCGATTGAACACCACGATGCGGTTGATACTCAATATGGCGATGGCCGCAGCGATTGGTTACGCGGTGATCCTGTTGCTAGTATTTCTGTTTCAGCCGCGGCTCGTTTATTTTCCGCAGGTCGCGCACGAGGTCGGCGCCACGCCACTCGCGGCGGGCCATGCCTACGAGGAGGTGCATCTCACCACTGCCGACGGTGTAAAAGTGCACGGGTGGTGGGTTCCCGTAGCGAAGGCGCGCGGCGCGGTGCTTTTGATGCACGGCAACGCGGGCAATATTTCGCATCGGCTTGGTTATTTGTCGCTGTTCCAGCGGCTCGGATATTCAGTGCTGCTGTTTGATTATCGCGGCTATGGAAAGAGTGGCGGCCGGCCGGATGAAGAGGGCACTTATCGCGATGCGGAAGCCGCGTGGCGACATCTTACTGATGCTCGCAAGGTGCCGCCCGCGGACATTGTGATGGTCGGCGAATCACTGGGCGGCGGCGTGGCCACCTGGCTTGCGCTTAAGTATCCGCCGCGTGCATTGATACTTGCATCGACATTCACGTCGGCGCCCGACCTCGGCGCCCGAATTTACCCGTGGCTGCCGGTGCGCTTGCTTGCTCGGGTCAATTACGATAATCGTGCGCGCATGCCGGATATTCATGTGCCGGTGCTGATTGCGCACAGCCGCGACGATGAAGTCGTGCCGTTCAAACATGGAGAGGCGCTGTTCGCCGTTGCGCAGGCGCCGAAAGAATTTCTCGTGCTTGCCGGCGGGCATAACGACGGGTTTATTTTCAAGCGCGAGGTGTGGAGCGCGGCGGTTGGCGCATTTCTGGAAAGAGCATCATTGAAAAATCCGTGAGATGAGGCTGCGCTGTGTGAAAAGAGATTAGCCTCGATCGTTAGCGATCAACTCTCCAACATATCCGCCGATCGCCAGCGATGACGTCAGACCCGGCGATTCAATGCCGTAAAGATTAACCAGGCCGTGGATACCATGGACCGTGTGATCCTGGATTACGAAGTCAACGGCTTCCTTCCCCTCGCCGGTAATCCGCGGCCGCATACCGGTATAGCCGGGCTGTAGCGCGCCGTCTTTGAGGCCCGGGTAATAGCGCCGGATCGCCTCATAAAATCGCGCTTCGCGGCTTTCATCAAAGCGATAATCCAGACTGTCGCGCCACGAAAAATCGGGGCCGAACTTGCAGCGGCCGCCGAGATCGATGGTCACGTGCACGCCGAGCCAATCCTGGCGCGCGACCGGGTACACGAGATGATTGAAAGGCGTTTTGCCGGTCAGCGTGTAGTAATGGCCGATCGCGTAATAGCTGGTCGGAATGGTTTGGGCCGGAATGCCGGTGATCTGGCGGGAGAGGGCAGGGGCGCCGTGCCCCGCTGAATTAATAACTGTGTTGCACAAAATGCTCATCGGCTCTGCGCCGCCAACTTCCAGCACGATGCCGTCGTCGGTAACCGAGCCGCCGGTGACAGGACTATTGAGAACCAGCGATGCGCCGTGGTTTTCGGCGTCGCCGAGGTAGGCCAGCATCAGGCCATGGCTGTCGACTATGCCGGTAGAAGGCGAGAGAAAGCCGGCAACGCTGACCACCGCAGGTTCGAGCTCGGCCAGTTCGTTTCGCGACAGCCTGCGCAAATCATCGACACCGTTGATCTCCGCCTGGAGTTGGTATTTTTTGAGGCCCTCGAGCTGGGTCTCGTCCGTGGCGACGATGACTTTGCCGATGCGCCGGTGATTGACGCCGCGTTCTGCGCAATAGGCGTAAAGCGCCGTGCGGCCCTCGACGCACAGCCGCGCCTTGAGCGATCCCGTCGGGTAATAAATGCCGGCATGAATGACTTCGGAATTGCGCGCGCTGGTATGCGTGCCGAATGCTGACTCCGCTTCGAGTACGACGACTTCACGACCCGCGAGCGCGAGCACGCGTGCGATCGACAGGCCGACCACGCCCGCGCCGATGACCGCACAATCTATTTTTTCTGCCATTTTCTATTCGCTGAATATAAACTTGGCGGCAATTTTATCATTGGCCGCGCTGTCAGCCGTCAGTTTGCCGACCGATCACCTTTAAAAAACGCCGATGACCGCGCACTGGAACCCCGATTTTACCGAGCATGCGCCGCCGTTCGCGGCAATACAGACGGCAGCTCAGTTGCTGAAGGTGCCCGCATGGCCATCGTGCAGCGAGTTAA
>JANYCE010000157.1 GCA_025360445.1 Betaproteobacteria bacterium | reverse complement strand
CGGTCCGAAGCGCGCCGCCGCGATGCCCGAGCTGCCGACAATAGGCGAGACGGTGCCGGGCTATGAAGTAATCAACTGGTTCGGCATCGTCGCGCCGCGCGGCACTCCGAAGCCCGTCATCGCGCGTCTTAATGCAGACCTTAACGCCGCGCTTAAAACACCCGCACTGCGCGACTTGCTGGGTGCGCAGGGCGCCGAGGCCGCAGGCGGTACGCCCGCGGACTTCGAAGCGCTCATTAAGCGCGATCTGGCCAAGTGGGCAAAAATCGTCAAGACTTCGGGAGCGCGGGTAGATTGATCGATCCTGCGGATGGATCGCCAAGGCTGACGGCGTATTGCACACTTGCCTGACATGATAAATCTACAACTGCCGGACCCGCGCCATCACGGCAGCGATCGCGAGTCGCATTGGTGGCCGGAAATCGCTGCGCCGGTCGAATTGCGCGGCCGGCTGGAAAAAATGCTGGCGGAACGCGCCGATGCAGACATTGCGCGTGCGCTGGACGCCGCTCCTACGCAAGCTGCGTACTCGAAGTTATGGCACGCGATGTGTGACGTCGCAAATCAGCGGGGTGTGATGCCAACCCCCGATGCGGTGGTCGCGCGCCTCTTTGCCCTGCCGCTGATAATAATTACCGGCAGCCGTCAACCGGCAAGTCTGCCCGGCGTCGTGCCCGATATTGCAGCGATCACCGATCTTTTCGAAAAGCATGGCGCCTTGGGAGCGGCGCGTAATTTCGGCCTCGGCAATGCGTTGTGTTCGCTGGAGACAATCGAAAGTGTGAAGCCCGGCGAAATCTATGCGTGGACGCGGGATATCGGCGCTGTGCGGCGTGAACTCGCGCCATCTGCAATTACGATCCCGCAGTCAGGCGAGCATGTGCACCTGCGGTTCATCGTCGGCGCGGCGATTGCGCCGGCGGCCGAGCCGTCATTCATCGAAACCGCATCGAACATTGGTGCCTGGGGAATGCCGCTCACTCGCGCACTCGCCACCCAACTGGCGCAACCCAATGTCGAAGTGCTGCCGCTGGCGCGTCCGCCGCTTGATGTGCTGAATGCTGCCCACACCGGGCGCTACGCGCAACTCGAGGCTGCGTTTAATCTGTTTGCGAGCAATGCAGTGAGGCGCATGCGCGGCGCCACTGGAGATCCTGATGCTGTGATCGGTGCGCATGACGACGGCGACCTCCGGATATCTCTCAGTTCGCCATTTGAAGATACGTTGAACGAAGGATTTCGCTGGCCACTGCATCCGCTGGATGATCTGGCGGCGGTGTCGGGCGCCATCGGCGACATGCTCGCCGATTGCCGCATCAGCAATGTGTTTTATGCGCAGACCGTCTTGCCGGCGCTCGACGCCAAAGGCCAGGTATGGTTCGCACGGGCGCGGGACATTCAAGCGGCCAGCCGCGCACCGTCGCGGCACTGACACGCGTCGCACCGTCGCGACGCTGACGCGCGCCGGGTCGGCGGGCCATGCTGGCTTTGCGTTTACGCTTTTATGCTAACGGCCTCTAAAGCCACCCGGATTTTCGGAAACGAAAATAGAGATAGGCGTCGATGATGACCATGGCAGCAATCGTCAGCGGATAACCGTAGACCCATTTAAGCTCGGGCATATGCTCGAAATTCATGCCGTAAACGCCGGCGATCATGGTGGGCACGGCAATCAGCGCAGCGTAACCGGCCAGGCGCTTGGTGGTCTCGTTTTCCTGCACAGCTGTCAGCGATAGATTGACCGATACGGCGGTGACCACCATATCGCGCAGGCTGTCGATTGACTGATTAATCCGGAAAAGGTGATCGTAAACGTCGCGGAAATATTCCTGGGTCCGGGAGCAAAGCTGGGGCACACGGCCGCCCCACAGCTTGGCGGTTGCCTCAAGCAGCGGTCCGACGGCGTGCTTAAGCGACATTAACTTTTGTTTGAGCTGATACAGCGCCTCAATGTTGAAGCGGCTGTTGGCAGCGCCCGCGAACATTTTTTCTTCGACTTTTTCAAGTTCGTTCTCGAGCGCGTCGAGCACCGGGAAATAGCGGTCGACTACGGTGTCCATGAGAGCGTACAGTACAAAACTCGAGCCCTGCTTGAGCAGCTCCGGCTCGCGCTCGCAGCGTTCGCGCACATTCTTAAAGCCCTGTTGAGTACGGCTGCGGACCGATAACACATAGTTGCGCCCGACAAAGATATCAACCTCGCCAAATTGCAACTCATCGTCGACGATTTCGACCGTATGCAGGACCGCGAACAGCGAATCGCCATATTCTTCGATCTTGGGACGCTGATGGCCGTGTTGCGCGTCTTCGACCGCCAGTTCGTGCAGGCTGAACTCCGTCTGCATTTCGGCAAGCTCGCCGGGGGTGGGCTCGTACAACGCGACCCACACGAAGCATTCCGGCCGGGACACATATTGTCCGATGTCTTCCTTGGAGATATTGGCGAGCTTTTTACCATCTTCGTACGCAACGCAGCTGATCAGCATAAAAGTACCCCGTTGTTTTCTGAATCAACATTGCAATGGAGGGCGGCTGATTGTAGCGGCCGGCTCTTCAGTATTATCCCGTGCTGCGTTGTAAAGCGGACTGTGAGGACTGTGAGGACTGTGAGTTGAAGCGGTAACCCCCCCCCAAAGACGGCACCGGCGCCCGTTCAAAGATTACTATAGCCAGCC